>JAFMQT010000042.1 GCA_017354515.1 Nocardia sp.
TCGCTGGGCCCCTTCCGGTCCCGCACCGATGCCGTCGACGTCGCGACCACCCTCGCCGAATACACCGGGCTGCGCACCTGCACCACCCGAATCCCGCGCGAGGGCACCCACGAGTGCCCGCGGGCCCCGGTCGGCGGTTGTCCCGCCACGATCTTCGGTGAGCGCGCCTCGGCCGCCGAGTACGCCGCCGCTCCGAGGGCGATCGTGGACCTGCTCTCCGGCCGCGGCGACGCCCCGCTGCGCGCCCTGGCGACCCGCATCGACGACTATGTCGCGACACACCGTTTCGAATCCGCCGCGCGCCTGCGAGATCGGATGGCGGCCGTGGTACGGGCCGTGCGGCGCACCCAGCGACTGTCCGCCCTGGCCCGGATCGCCGAATTGATCGCCGCCCAGCGCTCGTCGGACGGCGGATGGGAGTTCGCGGTGATCCGCTACGGCCGGCTTGCCGCCGCCGGGACCTCGGCGCGTGGCGTGGCACCGATGCCCGTGGTCGAGGCGCTGGTGGCCACCGCGGAGACGGTGCTACCGGCCCGCCTCACCACTACCGCGAACGACCCGCTGCCCGGTCTGCAATTCCCCGATCCCGGATCCGATTCCGGCACCGCCGAACTCGGCGACGATATCCATCCCCCGCTGCGCGGCGCCCCGCCGGAGGAAACCGCGCTCATCGCGGGATGGCTGGAGCGGCCCGGAACCCGGATCGTGCGCACCACCGCCGGATACCGCGAACCCCGCCTCGGTGCCGGACCGTGGCTGAGCTGGGCCGAACGTGCCGACGCCGCGAACCGCTCGGAACTGACGGCGTACGAATAGCCGTGCCCCACATCCCTATTCGCCGATCGAGAACCCCGCCTCCACGTCGGCGCTGGAATAGGACTTGAACGCGATATGGGTGGTGGTCCGAAGCACTCCGGGCGTCTTGTTCACCCCACCGGTCACCACCTCGGCGATCCGCGCGTGATCACGCACCCGCACCACCGCGATCAGATCGACGTCGCCCGCGCACGAATACACCTCGGTGACGCCGTCGAGATCGGCCAGCGCCTGCGCGGTTTCCGGAATGCGGGCGGCCTCGGCATGGATCAGCACGATCGCGGTAATCATGGCGCGAGTCTATTGCGCGCATGCCCGGAACAGTATGAGGCCCCGAGCCGAATTCGACTCGGGGCCTCACATGGTCACCGGCGATCAGTGATCGTGACCGTCGGTTCCCTCGATGACCTTCGCCTGATGGTCGGCCAGCACACCGAGCATCTCGTGCTCGGCCTCGTGCTCGGCGGCCACCAAAGCCTCCTGCTCGGCGATCGGGTCGGCACGCAGGAACGAGCCGATACCCGGCTTGCCGGCCGAACCCAGCCGGTTCATCTTCTTCGGCACCGGGGCACCCTGGTACTCCAGCGGAACCGGGTGACCGTGGTCGTCGACCGGGCCCAGCGGCTGGTGCACCTCGATGTACTCACCGTGTGGCAGCCGCTTGATCACACCGGTCTCGATACCGTGCTCGAGCACGGCCCGGTCGGTGCGCTGCAGACCCAGGCAGATCCGGTACGCCAGGAAGTAGGCGATCGGCGGCGCGATCAGCAGCGCGATGCGGAAGATCCAGGTGGTCGCGTTCAGCGAGATCTGGAACTTCAGCGAGATGATGTCGTTGACACACGCCAGAGTCAGCACCAGGTAGAACGCGATCGCCATGAAGCCGATGGCGGTCCGCACCGGCACATCGCGCGGCCGCTGGGCGATGTTGTGGTGCACATCGTCGCCGGTCAGCTTCTTCTCGATCCACGGGTAGGCGATCAGCGCGGCGAACACCGCACCCATGATCAACGCGACCCACACCACCGCGGGCACGGTGTAGCGGCCCAGATACAGCTCCCAGGGCGGCATCAGACGGGCCATACCGTCGGTCCACATCATGTAGAAGTCGGGCTGCGAACCGGCCGAGACCTGAGAGGGGTTGTAGGGGCCCAGATTCCAGATCGGGTTGATCTGCAGGACACCACCCAGGATGGCGACCACACCGAGGGTGAACATGAAGAACGAGCCCTGGTCGGCAGCGAACACCGGCACGATGCGCGCGCCCACCACATTGTTCTCGGTGCGACCCGGGCCGGGGAACTGGGTGTGCTTCTGGTACCAGACGATGCCCACGTGCGCGGCGATCAGCGCCAGCATGATGCCCGGGAACAGCAGGATGTGGGCGACGTACAGGCGCGGGATGATAATCGTGCCCGGGAAGTCACCGCCGAACATCAGCCAGTGCATCCAGGTACCGATCAGCGGCAGCCCCATGGTGATACCGCCGAACGCGGCCCGCAGACCGGTTCCCGAGAGCAGGTCGTCGGGCAGCGAGTACCCGAAGAAGCCCTCGAACATCGCCAGGATCAGCAGCAGCGAGCCGATCACCCAGTTCGCCTCACGCGGCTTGCGGAACGCGCCGGTGAAGAAGATGCGGAACAGGTGGATGATGATCGACGCCGCGAAAAGCAGTGCGGCCCAGTGGTGCACCTGCCGCACGAACAGACCGCCGCGCACCTCGAAGGAGATGTTCAACGCCGATTCGTAGGCCCGCGACATCGTCACACCGCGCAGCGGCTGATAGGCGCCGTGGTAGACCACATCGGTCATCGACGGGTCGAAGAACAGGGTGAGGTACACACCCGACAGCAGCAGGATGATGAACGAGTACATCGCGATCTCGCCCAGCAGGAACGACCAGTGCGTCGGGAAGACCTTGTTGATCTGCCGCTTGACGAACGCCGCACCGCGGTACCGTTCATCCATCTCGTTGGCCTGTGCGGCCAGTTTGCTAGGACTCATGCTTCCACCTCGCTGGCGCTCGGTTCCATCATATCCCCGGCGTGCGGGCACACGATTCGCTCACTCCGTTCGCTCATGAACGACGCTCCCAGAAGGCCGGGCCGAGCGGCTCGATGAAGTCGCCGTTGGCGACCAGGTAGCCGTCGGAGTTGACGGTGATCGGCAGCTGCGGCAGCGCGCGGGCGGCCGGACCGAAGACCGGCTTACCCCACTCGATGGCCGAGAACTGCGACTGGTGGCAGGGGCACAGAATGCGGTTGGTCTGCTGCTCGAACAGCGAGGTCGGGCAGCCCAGGTGTGTGCAGATCTTCGAGTAGGCGAAGTAGTCGCCGAAGTTGAAGCTCTCCTGGCCCTTACGCTTGACCGCCTTCTGCGCGTCCTCGGTGCGCAGCCGGATCAGCATGACCGCGTTGCGGATTCCGTGCAGCGACTGCAGCATCTCCTCCTCGTTGCCGCGCCACTCCTCTTTCCAGGGGAAGACGGTCTCCATACCGCCGGCGGCCAGATCCTCCGGCCGCACCAGCTCGACATCTTCGGTACGGCCGGTGTCCCTGCGCAAGAACACGGTCTGCCCGGGGTAGTCCGGGGTCCAGCCCGAAACCCACAGCGGCGACTTCATCCCCTTTGACCACGGATTCTTGATCATGCCGCCGATGAAGACGAACAGCGCGCCCACACCCACGACACCCATACCGAGCCCAGCGGTGCGGGTGATCATCTTGCGCCGGCCCAGAGTGGAGGTCTCCAGCGAGTCTGTCAGCTGCGCCGCCAGGGTCCGCCGCTCGACCTCGTCGGAGGGGCCGTCGTGGCGGGTCTGAATGGAGATCTCGTTCGGGATGAACTTCTTGCGGATCAGCACCATCGCGATACCGATGGCCAGCACCGCGACACCCAGCAGCAGGCCGTACAGCGGCGTGCTGAGCGAATACAGGCCGTTGCCGTGCTCGCGGCGGCCCTTGTACTCCCAGGGCCAGGCCACGAACACCACGCACAGCGCCAGCGCCGCGATCGCGGAGATCGTGAACCACATCGCCACCTGGCGTTCGGCCCGCTTCTCGGCGCGCGTGCCCGGAATCGGCCAGCGCGGCGCGCGGTAGGCGACCTGCACGCCGTCGCGAGCGGTGCCGAGTTCGACCAGCTCCTCGGTCGACATGGCGTCGAGCTGTTCCTCGGTGGGCTCCAGGTTCACACCTTCGGTGCCGCCGCCATCCTCAGGCCGGCTCATCTCGTTTCGCTCCTGTTCGCTATCGCTGCTCATGACGGTGTCCTCTCGGTCATGATCGCGGGCCCTGCATGGTTACGCTCCGCTGCCGCCTCCGGGCCTGACGCGATCATGACCGGGAACCGATCCACATGGCCGATCCGACCAGGACCACGATGCCCACGATCCAGATGGCCAGGCCCTCGGTCGCGGGACCGAAACCGCCCAGACCGTACCCGGCCTCGGGCAGGCTCTGCGTGCGGTCCTTGACGTAACCGACGATGTCACGCTTCTCCTGCGGGGTCAGTTCCCGGTCGGAGAACCTCGGCATGTTCTGCGGGCCGGAGAGCATCGCCGTGTAGATCTGCTGCTCGCTGGCCGGGCCGAGCGGCGGGGCGAACTTACCGGAGGACAGCGCACCGCCCTTACCGGTGAAGTTGTGGCACGAGGCGCAGTTGAGGCGGAACAACTGTCCGCCGCGCCCGAGGTCGGCGCCCTCGGTCAGCGACGACTGCGCGATCGAGCCGTCGGGATCGCGGACCACGGTGGGACCGCCGCCGTTGGCCGCGACGAAGGCCATCAGCGCGTCGGTCTGCCGGTCGTCGAACTTGGGGGGCTTGCGCTCGATCTGCGAGCCGTTGGCGGCGGCCGGCATCCGGCCGGTGGACACCTGGAAGTAGACCGCGGCCTCACCGACGCCGATCAGGCCCGGACCGCGGTCGGGTACACCCTGCAGATTCGAACCGTGGCAGGTGATGCAGGAGGTGTCGTAGATCTGCTTGCCCTCGCGCAGCAGCGCGGACTGGTCTTCCTTGGCGGTGGCGACCTGTGCGTGCGGAGTGAGCGCCGATGCCGCGAAGCCGGCTCCGACCAGACCCATCAGAAGAACCAGACCGCCGACCAGCTTCCGGCGCAATCGCCGCTGCTTGCGGATCTTGGTGGCCTGGCTGTTCTCGGCGCTGACGACCCCGGGGCTGGTGGGGTCTGGCGCTGACGGGGGAGATGAACTCATCTGTGTCCCTTTGGAGTAGACGGAACCGACTTGTGCAAGTGTGTGTTCGTGGCCGCCGGGACGGCCGCGCCCGGCTAGCGGACGAAGTAGATCGTGGCGAACAGCCCGATCCACACGATGTCGACGAAGTGCCAGTAGTAGGAGACGACGATCGCCGCCGTGGCCTGCGCCGGGGTGAACTTACTCAGTTTCGTGCGGACCAGCAGGACGATGAACGCGATGAGACCACCGATCACGTGCAGACCGTGGAAGCCGGTGGTAATGAAGAACACCGAGCCGTAGACGCTGCTCGAGATCGAGGTGCCCTCGCTGTAGAGGCCGTGGTACTCCGTGCCCTGACCGCAGACGAAGAACACGCCCATCAGGAAGGTCACGACGTACCAGCGCCGCAGCCCGAACACATCGCCCTTCTCCGCCGCGAACACCCCCATCTGGCAGGTGAACGAGGACGCGATCAGCACGGCCGTGACCGGCACCGCGAGCTTCATGTCGAGCTCGGTGGGCTCCGGCGGCCAGTTGCCGTGGGCCTGCGCGCGAGCGACGAAGTACATGGCGAAGAGGCCGGCGAAGAACATCAGCTCGCTCGACAGCCAGATGATGGTTCCGACACTGACCATGTTGGGCCGGTTCAGCGAATGCACACGCTGGGTAATGGCCGATCCTGGTGTCCCTACTGCGGTCGTCACGCGGTAAGTATGACCCGTCGTAGTACGACAGGCTTACCCGGGGCCGAATTCCGGGTGTGCGTGTCGGAATCGGCAGTGGGCGTACACCTCTGGAGCCGACTTCGGTGGGTCGGGAAATCGGCAGGTCGAATGCGCGCATCCGCTGCTGAGCGCGGTATCCGGTAATACGGGCGAGCGTGCGGGTAATACGGGCGAGCGTGCGGGAGAATGCGGCGAGAATGGGCGGTGCCACCACGTCCGGGATTCATATCCAATAGGTATTACGGCCGAATCCGGTGGCCGCCGAATCGGGGACCACCGCCATTCCCATTAGTCTCTAACCCGGCATCGGAGGGCGATGCCGGACTGGGCGTCCGCACGGATCGATCCGGGCGGACGGACGTCTTTTCGCGAACGGGAGAAGTGATGAGCGCGCGCAGCTGGCCCGAGATCCTCGGTGCCCTGACCGACGGGGTCGATCTGACCGCGGCGGAGGCCGCGTGGGCGATCGATGAGATCTTCTCCGACAACGCCACCTCGGCCCAGATCGCGGCCTTCGGGGTCGCGATCAAGATGAAGGGCCCGACCCCGGTCGAGCTGACCGGCCTGGCCGCAGGCATGCTCGGCCACGCCCGCCGGGTGGAGCTGGATACCCGGGCCGTCGATATCGTCGGCACCGGTGGCGACCGGTCCGGAACGGTGAACATCTCGACGATGTCGTCGATCGTGGTCGCGGCCGCCGGGGTTCCGGTGGTCAAACACGGCAACCGGGCGGCCTCGTCCAAGAGCGGCGGCGCCGATGTGCTCGAGGCGCTCGGCGTGCGGATCGCCCTGAGCGCCGAGGCCGTCGCCCGGTGTGTACGAGAGATCGGAATCGGCTTCTGTTTCGCTCCCCTGTTTCATCCTGCCCTGCGGTTCGCGGGCCCGGCCCGCAAGCAGATCGGGATTCCGACCGTCTTCAATGTGCTGGGTCCGCTGACCAATCCGGCGCAGCCCAGTGCCGGCCTGATCGGCTGCGCCTTCCCCGAACTGGTCCCGGTGATCGCCGGCGCCTTCGCCGAGCGCGGAACCAACGCGCTGGTGGTGCGCGGTAACGACGGTCTGGATGAGATCACCACCGCCGACACCACCGATGTCTGGCTGGTCACCGGCGGCGCGCGCCACGAGACGACGATCGACCCGGTCCGGCTCGGTATCGCGAGGGTGGATCCGGCGGCGCTGCGCGGCGGCGACGCGAACGTCAACGCCGCGATCGCCCGCGAGATGTTCGACGGCGCACCCGGCCCGGTACGTGATGCGGTGCTGCTGAATTCGGCGGCCGCGATCGTGGCCCACGAACTCACCGCGGACAGCTCCGGTACCGATCTGCACGATCTGCTGCGACCGGCGCTGGACCGGGTCGCCGCCGCGGTGGATTCCGGCGCGGCGACCCGGCTGCTGGACAGCTGGGTGAAGCTGAGCAACGAACTCGGCGACGAGTAGCCGCCGGGTGGCTCAGACGAGGTAGCGGACGATGTTCTCGGCGACGCAGGCGGGTTTGTCGGCGCCCTCGAGTTCGACGGTCACCGTGCGCACGGCCTGAAATCCGCCGGGGATATCGGTCATCGAGTCCAGGTGCACCTTGGCGCGGATGCGACCACCCGAGGGCACCGGGGTGATGAACCGAACCTTGTTGAGCCCGTAGTTGATTCCCATCTTGACGCCCGCGACCGTGGTGGCCTGGTTGGCCAGCGGCACCAGCAGCGACAGGGTCAGGAAGCCGTGCGCGATGGTGCGGCCGTACGGTCCGGCGGCGGCCTTCTCCGGATCGACGTGGATCCACTGGTGGTCACCGGTGGCCTCGGCGAACAGATCGATGCGCTTCTGGTCGATCTCCATCCAGTCGCTGACACCGAGTTCGGTGCCCACCGCGCCCTGCAGCGCGTCCAGATCGGCGAAATCGGTCATGTGAATCCCTTCCGGTCCCCTGCGAAACGTGCGGCCCCGGTTTCCGGGGCCGGTCTGTGTACCGTGCCATACCCGGCGCGAAATATGGTCACAGTCCCGCGTATTCGGCTCGCACCTGATCCTCGGTGAGGCCGTAGTCGGCCAGCGAGTAGGTGTGTGCGGGTTTGCGGTCGCCGGATCGGCTCTGCTTGTCCAACTCCACCATCGCCCGGCGGCCGGCGTCAGTCTGCTCGATACCGAACGCGGCGTAGATCTTGTCCACGGTGCCCAGCGGGTCCGCGCGCAGCTCGTCGAATTCGATATCGAGGAACTGATCGGGGTCGTACCGCGCCCGCGCCCGGTTGAACTCGCGTAAACCGCGCGCCCACAACGGCATCTGGGTACTGCCGATCTTCTCGCCGACGAAGGTCGTGGACCAGCCCTTGGTGGCCTCCTCGGACAGACTGCACGCCGAGGCGACGATGGTGACCGGATCGCGGTGGGTCTGGATGATCAGCGCGTCCGGATAGACCCGCATCAGCGCGTCCAGGGCGAACATGTGGCTGGGGTTCTTGAGCACCCACCGCCGCCGATCACCGAGTCCGATCAGCTGCAGATTCTTCTTGTGCCGCTGGTAGGCGTCGGTCCAGTCCTGTTCACGCAGCCACCGCGAGTAGGTCGGCAGATAGGCGAGGGTTTCATAGGACACCGATTTCACGGTCTGGCGCAGCAGCTGCCAGCATTCCTCGACCTCGGCCGCACCCATATAGTGCAGGCCCATGAACTCCGGGTTCTCGATGCGGTGCTGGGAGAACCCCGCCTCGATCTGCTGGAATATCGGATTGGCCGCCCAGCTCTCGCGCGGCGGGCGCGGCTGCGGCATCTCGGTCAACCACATCTCCAGCGCCTGATGCCGCGGATCGGCAGCCAGCAGCCGGTGCAGGGCGGTGGTGCCGGTGCGCGGCAGTCCGGTGACGAAGATCGGCCGGGAGATCTCGGTGTCGGCGTACCCGGGATTGGCCTGCCAGGACGCCTCACTCAGCGCCCGGGCGACCAGGGCGCCGCGCAGGAAGTAGCGCTGCATCTTGGAGCCGAGTTCGGTGAGCCCGGCATCACGCTGATAGGACTCGAGCAGCACCCCGAGCGCCTCGTAATAGTCGTCGGGGCCGAAATCGGTCAGGCCACAGGCCTTGGTGGCCGAGGCGTGCAGGTCCTCGACGGTGCCGACATTGGTACGTGCGGTCATCGAATAAGTCCCCGATCTCAGATGTGGTATTCGCCGCAGTTGACATCGAGCGTCTGGCCGGTGATCGCGCTCGCCCAGTCCGAGGCCAGGAAGATCGCCGCCCGCGCGATCTCATCGGGTTCGGGCAGGCGTTTGAGGTCCGATCGGGAGGCGGTCTGCTCGTAGACCTGTTCGGGGGTGATGCCATATTTCTTGGCGACCTCACCGAAGTACCACTTCAGCTGATCGGACCAGATATATCCGGGTGCCACGGTGTTGACCCGAATCCCCTTGCCGCCCAGCTCGGTCGCCAGAGTCTGCGACATCGCCAGCAGTGCCGACTTGGAGATCTTATAACTGCCGTAGCGGGGTTCGGAATGCCGCACCACCATCGAATTGATCATCACCACAGCGCCTTTGGCCTTGGCGAGTTCCTCGGTGAAGGCCTGGGTGGTGCGCAAGGTGCCCAGCACACTCAGGTCGAGGCTGTCGCGGATCTGCTGGAAATCGGTGCGCGCCAGCGATTTCATCGACGGCACCGCGAACGCGTTGTTGATCAGCGCGTCCACGCGGCCGAAGGTCCGCACCGTCTGAGTTACCAGATTCGCCACCGAATCCTCGTCGGTGATATCGGCCGGTATGACGGCGGATTGCCCACCGGCACTCTCGATTTCGTCGGCCACCTCGCGCAACCGCGATTCGGTGCGAGCGGCCAGCACCACCTTGGCCCCGTTCGCGGCGGCCTGCGTGCACAACGAGCGCCCCAGCCCAGGACCCACGCCACTGACCACGACAACTTTGTCTTTCAATACTCCGCTCACGCTGTGTCCTTTGTGGCCTGAGCGGGGGCCTGCGTGGTCACGCTCCGCTGCCGCCTCCGGCCCTGATCCGCTCACGCCAGCATCCTTTCCGCGAAGCCGCGCTGGCGGTCGGCGATCCGCGCCCGCCACCCGGCCGCATCGATCCGATTGGTCTCGTAATGCGGGAGCAGACCCGCCACCTGGTCGAACGGGACCAATTCGAACCTCGGACCGTCCTGCGCGGTCATCTCCCGGCCCACCCGCTGCCACCGGAACTGCATGATGCCGCGGCGCCGGCCGGTGGTCTCGATCCAGTTGGCGATACCCGGATTTCGCGCCGAGATCACCATGCGGATCATGCCGTCCGGATCCACCTGTGCCTGCGCGCTGTTGAGGCTGGTCTGATGGTTCGAATAGTCCAGCGAGATATACCAGCGGCTGCCCAGCTGGAAACCCTGATACGGCGCATCGGATTTCGGCACGGTGACCACCAGCGCCTGATCGGCGTCCAGATCGAAATGCCCGACCGAGGAGTACTGGGTGCTCAATCCGCCGGGGGTGAGCCGGGGTTCGGTGAAGGTGTTGACCGGCAGATCCAGATAGAACCACTTCGGGAAGTTGAACCAGGTGTGCACCCGCTGCACCAGCGCCCGCGCCGCGGCCCGATACCGCTTACGCAGCTGTTCCACCCCGAGTTCGGCCGGCGGGGTGCCGACGGTGTCGACGCGTTCGATGCGAATGCGGCCCTTGGTCTCGGCATTCCAGTCGCCGTACACCTCACGCACCGCCAGGGTCGACGCGCCCTCACCGAGTACGAAATAGTTCGGTCCCGGATCGTCCTTCGGCGGTCCGAAACGCAGTTGATAGCTACCGTCCGAAGCGATCTCGAGCCGGCGGTCGTCGAAGGCGTCGTCGCCGCCGGGGACATTGGTGGCGGTGTAGTCGCCCTTGAGCACTTGGAAACTCAGATCGACGGTACTGCCGCGCACCCCGGTGATCAGGTACTCCGCGCCCGCCTCGATATTGGCGTGGTAGTAGAGCGTATCCGGATTGTCCAGGCCCATTTTGGCGTACGGCCCGGTCGAACTCACGAAATACGGGTGGCTGGTGCCGTGTGCGCGCGAGAGCTGCAGGCAGGCGGCGATACTGCCGGACAGATAGTCGTAACCGTCCGCGAGATCGTGCTCGTCGACGATGAAATCCGCTGTCGCGATGAGCTTTTCGGCCTCGACAATGGCCTCTCGGAACGGTTCGGTGAGCGAGCCACCGGCCGGGAAGGCCGCGGCGTCTGTGGTATCCGGTGATGTCATGAACGTCCTAGCTGGTCGGGATCGGTTTCACAGGTGCAGTTCGCGCCGGATCAGTGCCGCGATATCGCGCGGCGAGCCGAGTTCGGGTGTCACGGCCAGATCGGGTGTCTCGGGGCGCTCATAAGGCGAGTCGATTCCGGTGAAATTCGAGATCAGACCCGCCCGCGCCTTGGCGTAGAGGCCCTTGGGATCGCGGCGTTCACAGTCGTCGAGCGGGGTGTCGACGAAGATCTCGTGGAACGGCAGCCCGGCGGCGACGTGGATGGCGCGCGCCTGCTCCCGATCGGAGGTGAACGGGCTGATCAGCGAGGCGATCGCGACCGCACCGGCATCGGCGAACAGCGAGGCGACCTGCGCGACCCGGCGGATGTTCTCGCGGCGGTCGGCGTCACTGAATCCGAGATCGGCGTTGAGCCCGTGCCGCAGATTGTCCCCGTCGAGCCGATAGGCCGGGCGCCCCGCGGCCAGCAGTTGCCGCTCCAGTTCCACCGCGATCGAGGACTTCCCGGAGGCCGACAGTCCGGTCAGCCAGATGGTCATCCCGGCGTAGGGGCGCTCACCCCGCCCAACCGACGAGCCGTGCCAGACGATGTTCTCCCGGACGTCCGGCAGTGCGCTCTCGGACACCACAGGCACCGCGGCGGCGACCTCCGGACCGGTTTCGCGGTCCAGCACCATCCCGGCGGCGACCGTGGCGTCGGTGGCCTCGTCGATCAGGATGAAACTGCCGGTGCGACGATTGTCACGATAGGCGTCCACCATCAGCGGGCGTTGGGCGCGCAGGGTGAGGCGCCCGATATCGTTGAGCGCCAACCCTTCCGGATCGGTGACTCGGTGCAGAGTGTTCACGTCGAGCCGGTAGCCGAGGTCGTCCACCACCACCCGGGTGCTCTGGGTCGCGGTGCGAATGGTGTAGGCCGCCCCCGGCCGCAGTTCGCTGTGGTCGGAGAACCAGCACACCATGGCGTCGGTCTCGGTGGTGATGTGCGGACGATTACCGGGGCGGGCCAGCATATCGCCGCGCCCGACGTCGACCTCGTCGTCCAGTTCGACCGACACCGCCATCCCGGTGAACGCCTCGTCCACCTTGACCCCGCCCGGACCCCAGATCCGCCCGACCCGGCTACCGCGCCCCGAGGGCAGCACCACGACCTCGTCACCGGGTTTGAAGATGCCCCCCGCGATGGTTCCGGCATAACATCGGCGCGCCGGATCGGTACCGGATTCGGCGGCCTGCGGGCGGATCACGTACTGCACCGGCAGCCGCGCATCGATCAGATTGCGGTCCGATGCGATATGCACCTGCTCGAGGTGCCGCAGCAGCGACGGACCGGGATACCACGGCGTATTCGGCGAATCGGTGACAACATTGTCCCCGCGCAGCGCGGAGATCGGTACGAAACTCAGATCGCCCACGGTGAGCTTGGCCGCGAAATCGGCGAATTCGGTGCGGATCTCGTCGAACCGGGCGGCCGAGTAGTCCACCAGATCCATCTTGTTCACGCACACCACCAGATGCGGAACCCCCAGCAGCGCGGCCAGGAACGCGTGTCGGCGGGTCTGCTCCACGACGCCTTTGCGGGCGTCGATCAGGATCAGCGCCAGATCCGCCGTGGACGCCCCGGTCACCATATTGCGCGTGTACTGCACATGGCCCGGGGTGTCGGCGATGATGAATTTGCGGCGCGGAGTGGTGAAGTAGCGGTAGGCGACATCGATGGTGATGCCCTGTTCGCGCTCGGCCCGCAATCCGTCGGTCACCAGCGCCAGATCGGTCGCCGCGTCACCGCGTTGCACGCTGGCGCGTTCGATGGCGGCCAGCTGATCGGCGAACAGGCTCTTGGAGTCGTACAGCAGCCGGCCGATCAGCGTGGATTTACCGTCGTCGACGCTGCCCGCGGTGGCAAGACGTAACAGATTGCGGCTCATCAGAAGTAGCCTTCCCGCTTGCGGTCTTCCATCCCCGATTCGGAGATGCGGTCGTCGGCGCGGGTGGCGCCGCGCTCGGTGACCCGGGTGGCCGCCGTTTCGGCGATCACCGCGGCCGGGTTGTCCGCAGTGCTCTCGATGCAGCCGGTGCAGGTGGCATCGCCCACGGTCCGGAAGCGCACGGTCGCGTCGAAGACGTGTTCGTCGGCGCTGGTCTCCAGGAACGGATTGGCGGCCAGCAGCATACCGTCACGCCGGAACACCGGACGACGATGCGCGTAGTACAGCGGCGGCAGTTCGACCGCCTCCCGGTCGATGTACTCCCAGATATCGAGTTCGGTCCAGTTCGACAGCGGGAACACCCGGATATGCTGTCCCGCACGGTGTTTGCCGTTGTACAGGGTCCACACCTCGGGCCGTTGCGCACGCGGATCCCAGGCGCCGAACTCATCGCGGAAGCTGAACACGCGCTCCTTGGCCCGCGCCTTCTCCTCATCGCGGCGCGCACCGCCGAAGACCGCGTCGAAGCGGTAGTCGGAGATCGCGCGCAGCAGGGTCGCGGTCTGCAGGCGATTACGCGACTGTCCCGCCCGCTCCACCGAGCGGCCGGCGTCGATATCGTCCTGCACCCGCGCCACCAGCAGCCGCGCCCCGAGCCGGGCCGCGGTCCGATCGCGGAACTCGAGCACCTCGTCGAAGTTGTGACCGGTGTCGATATGCAACAGTGAGAACGGTAATGGCGCGGGCCAGAAGGCTTTTCGTGCCACCTCCAGCATGACCGCCGAATCCTTACCCCCGGAGAACAGCAGCACCGGCCGCTCGAAGGTGGCCGCCACCTCCCGGAAGATATGCACCGATTCGGCCTCCAGGGCCGACAGATGCGTCAGCTCATAACCCGTGCGCATCACTCTCGCCTTCCGCGCGCCCACATCCGTTGCGGTTACCCTTACGCAACTCCGTTGCGGCGCCTGTCACGCAACTCCGTTGCGGTTACCCTTACGCAACTCCGTTGCGGCGCCAGTCACGCAACTCCGTTGCAGTGTCGAATACTCGACGCTACTGTTCGATATTACGACACCAACCTAAGCTGTGACCCGCCCCACGGTCAAGCACCGACGACCGCCACGACCCTGCCCGCTACCGGACCGACGACCAGGAAGGACACGCCGATGAGCGAGACCACCACCGCAGCCGCGCGTGCGGCGGCCGGATCACCGCCGACCCACCGGGTGGTGCGGGTCGTGGACCTGCTGTCCCGGCGGCCCGCCGAACACCTGTCGCTGGCCCGGATCGTGCGCGAGACCGGCCTGTCGCGGGCCACCGCGCACGCGGTGCTCACCCAGCTCACCGTGGACGGCTGGACCGTCCGCGACGGCGACGGCAATTACGGCCTGGGCCTGGGCCTGCTCACCCTGGCCCGCCGCGCCGAATCCGCCTATCCGCTGCGCCGGCTCGCGCTGGATCCGATGCGCGATTTCGTCGCCGAACAGCGGATTCCGATATTCCTCGCCGAACGCGACAGCGACGCGATCCTGATCACCGAGATCGCCGGAACCCCGCCGGTCCGGTGGATCCGGCTGGGGCGACGCCTGCCCCTGGCCCCGCCGGTGGCCCGGGAATTCATCGCCTGGGCCCCCGAGCCCGAGCGCGCGGCCTGGCTCGCCGACGCGGACCCGGCACACCGCGACCGCCTCACTCGGGTCCTGGACGCGGTGCGTGAGCGCGGTTATTCGGTGGAGCGGCTCGCCGACGATTCCGGACCGGTTCTGGAAGTCCTTGCCGCACTGCGTCATTCACCGGTCACCGATCCGCTGCGCAATCGGCTGGGCAGCATGATCACCGATCTGATCACGATCGACTATCTGCCCGACGAACTGGGCGCGGAGAACGCGGTGGTAACCGTTGCCGCACCGGTGTTCGACGGCGATCGAGTGGCGGCCGCCGTGGTCGCCTGCCCGGACAGCCGCCTATCGGCGAACGGCCTGATCGAACTCGGCGCCGCCGTCCGATCCACCGCCGCCCGGATCACCGCCGCCTCGGCCGCCGCCTGACCGCGGCGCGGCGTTCGCGCTGTCGCGGAATCGATCGGGCTATACATTCGATCGCGTGTCACAGAAATCGGAAGTTCAGCACCGGCCCCTTCTCCCCGACCTCCCGGAACTCCCCCATCCTGACCTCCCGGAACGGCGCCGATCCCGTCCGATCCACCGACTGCCCCTCGCGCTGACCGCCGCCCTGCTGTGCGCGGTAGCCGTATCGGGCTGCGGCCCCCAGCAGAACAGCTCCGCGACCACGTCGACCAGCGCGGCGCCGGCAGCCACCGCCACCTCGACGAGCGCCGTGCCGACCAAAACCGCCCGCACAACCGTCCTGCAGGAGATCGACCCGTCCACTACGAAAGCCGCGACCGTGAGTGTCCCCGATGTCCGGGGCGAACGTCCCGCCCGCGCGCAGCAACTGCTCACCGCCGCTGGGCTGCGAGCGACCATCAGTGGCGGATCCGGCCGCGGCGAGGGCGGCGGCCAATGTGTGATCACGACCCAGGACCCCGCCGGCGGCAACAAGGTAGCCTCCGGAACGACCATCACCTTGGGCACCGGCGCGGCGGGCGGCGGCTCCTGCTGAACCGACCCGCGATCGCATCCCCTGCTGTTCTGCATTCGCGCAGGTACCCGAGGTAATGCAATCGGCGGGACAGACTTGGCGACGCGCATATGGTTATGTTGGTTGCCATGAGCACGTCGCTGGCTGCCCTGCCGGAGGAGTATCTGCCGCGAGATACCGCGGATGTCGTTCGCACAGTTCGAGATTCACGTCCACAACCGCTCACTATCCGGGGCGGTGATCCGAGCGTGGATCAGTTCGCCACCGATCGGCCCGGCGCCGAACTCGCCCCGCCCGATCGGCGCATCGTGCTGTCGCTGCGGCGGATGAACCGGGTGCAGGCGGTGGACGCGGAGGCGCGGCTGGTGCGTGTGCAGGCCGGCAGCCGGCTTTCCGATATCGACCGCACCCTGGCCGCGCATCGGCTGGGGCTGCCGATCGTGGGCGATCACCGCGAGATCACCGCCGGCGGTTTCGCCGCGGTCGGCGGGCTCAGCACCGCCTCGCACCGCTACGGCATGTTCAGCGACAATGTGGTCTCGATCGAATATGTGGATCCCGAGGGCAGATTCGGCACCTGCGGGCGGAACCATCATCCCGACCGGTTCCACCGGATTCTCGGCGGCGCCGGCCGCACCGG
>JAFMQT010000246.1 GCA_017354515.1 Nocardia sp.
GAGGCGGAGGCCGCCACCGCGGATGCCGCCGCGGCCAGGGCCCGGGCGAACGCCGCCCGATTGCGATTGCGCGCCGCCGGCGCACAGCAACAGTCCGCCGTTGAAGCGGCGGAATCGGGCACCGCCGACGCGGCGGAACCGAGCACCTCGGGCGACGAGGAACCGCGGATCTCCGACGCGGGAACCTCGACCACCTCCGGCACCGAAAATCCGAGCGGCTCCGGCGCAGGGGAACCGAAGAGTACCCAGACCGCGGTTAACGCGACGGAACCCGGCAACACCGCGACTACGAGCAAAACCGCGACCACCGGCTCGGCCGCCGATGCCGACGACGTGCCCGCACCGCAGCGCCCCCGCCGCCTGCGCGGCCCCTGGCTGCCGCCCCGGCCGAGTCTGAGCAAGCCCGCGCTGACCAAGCGCACGCTGGCCATGACCGCCGCCTCGGTCGTTCTGTTCGCGGGCGTGGCCAGTAGCGGGTTCTTCCTCTGGCGGCACCACGAGGTCACCGCCCAGCAGCACAAGCAGGCCGAGTACCTGGCCGCCGCCCGCGAAGGCGTGACGACCCTGACCTCACTGGATTTCACGCACGCCGCCGAGGACGTCAAACGGGTGCTGGACAATTCGACCGGCAGTTTCCGCAGCGACTTCGAGACCCGCTCGAAGGATTTCACCAGCGTGATCCAGCAGTCGAAGGTCGCTACCAAGGGCAAGGTCAATTCCGCCGCGGTGCAGTCGATGTCGGACGACTCGGCGGTGGTTCTGGTGGCGGCGACCTCCGAGGTCACCAATTCCGCGGGGGCCAAACAGGAGCCGCGCGGCTGGCGATTGAGCGTGACCGTCCAGCGCGTCGACGGCGGCCTGAAGATGTCGAAAGTGGAGTTCGTACCGTGAGCACAGCTACCGAAACGACCGAGACCGAGACGTCCGGCGAGATGACACCGGAGACAACCGAATCCGCCGCGCCCCAGGCTCGGCCTCGGCGAGTCGCGGGGTCGGCGTTGTCCTGGCTGCGTACACATCGCTCCGGGGTGAGCTTGGGGGTGCTCGGCGGTCTGGCGGTCGCCTCGGTCGCCGCGGCCACCGGACTGTACTTCGGTCAGTACCGGCCCGACCACCAGAGCGGCGAGGGCGCGAGCAAGGACGCGATTGCCGCCGCGACCAACGGTTCGGTCGCGATCCTGTCCTATACCCCGGACACCCTCGACCACGACCTGACCACGGCGAAGTCCTATCTGACCGGTGATTTCCTGAACTACTACGGCCAGTTCACCCAGCAGGTGGTGGCCCCCGCGGCCAAGCAGAAGGCCGTCAAGACCAATGCCGCGGTGGTGCGCTCGGCGGTCGAACAGATCCATCCCGACTCGGCGACGGTGCTGGTGTTCATCAACCAGACCACCACCACCTCCGAGAAGCCCGACCCGTCGATGACCTCCAGCAGTGTGAAGGTGTCGCTGTCCAAGGTCGGCGGCAAATGGCTGATCTCGGGCTTCGATCCGGTGTAGGCCCGCGGTACACGAATCGACTGGGTACTAATTTACCTAGCGCACAACGGAATCCGCCCGGTGGAATATCCCACCGGGCGGATTCCTTTGTGGCCCCGCCGATCAGTGCGAGACCAGCTGCTGCCAACTGGTCGGCCGATCGCCCGCCGCCAGATCCTTCTGCTGATACATCTGCCCGTCCGGTGCCATGTAGTCGCCGGTCTGCGGGTCGTAGTGGGCATAGGCGACCGAGGGCCCCGGCTGTCCGGTATCGGGTCCGGTCTGCTCGGCCGCCGGACCGGTCAACCCTGGAATCTTGGGCACCTGGATCGGGGGCAGACCTGGTACCTGGAGCGCGGGTGGTGCGGGGGCCGCGGGCGCGGATGCCGCACCGGGCGTGCGGGGCTCGGGGTCGCCGCCCGGAGGTATGCCCCGCCAGCGCGAATCCCCTGGAATCCCTTGCCCTTCCAGATTCGGATCGTGCGGGTAGGGTCCCAGCACCGGCTGATCCGGCGCGAGCGGCACGAACCCCCGGGGGCTTTCGCAGTCCTGGACGGTCGCCGCCCGCTTACCGGGATGCCCCTCACACGGATAGTTACGCGCACCGCGCACCGCCACCTGGGAGTCCTGTGGCAATTTGCAGTACATGTTGTCCGGGGTGTCGATGGTGGTGGTGTCCGAAGGCGGGCGCCACTGCGAGGGAGGTAGGAAGCCGACGGTACAGGCCGGCGGATCCGAGGTGCCGCTCATCCGGAAGTCGCCGGGTCCGAGGCCCTGCGCGTTCTTCGGCGGCTGCACTCCCTCGATCATCGACACTTGGGGCGGGGTCAGTATCAGTAGCTGTTCCAGATTCGCGTGATAGGTCACGCCGATCTGTCCGATCGTGGTCATACTCGACAGCAGAACAGGCAGTGTCGGTTTGAGCTGTTCCAGCAGTTTGGTCGCCTCCTGGGCCGCGCCGGGCCCCTTGTCCAGCAGTGACCGCACCTGGGTGTCATCGTGGGCGATCGTCCCGGTCACCCCGGCCAGACTGCGCGCCCAGATCCTGATGGCGTCGGCGGACTGATCCTGCGAGGACATCAGCGGTTCGGATTCGGCGAGCAGTTTCCGGAGCGTGTCGCCGTTCTTGTTCAGATCGCCGGCGAGCGTCGCCCCCGAGGTCAGCAGCGACTGCAGATCGAATTTGGCGCCGTTCATCCCGGTGAACACCTCGCCGATCATCTGGTGCAGTTTGTCCTTGGGGATGCTGCCGACCAGCGAGTCGACGCGGTCCAGCATCGGACCGACCGGTTGCGGCAGGCTGGTCCGGCGCTGATCGATCACCGAACCGTCGTGCAGATATGGGCCCTTGTCCACCTGGGGCAGCAATTCCACGTACTGCTCGCCGACCGCCGACACACTGCGGACCTCGGCCTTCAGATCGGAGGGGATCTTCTTCCCGCCGTCGATGGACATCTGCGCGGTGACGCCGTCGTCGTTCAGATCCACGGACGTGACCTTGCCGATCTGAACACCCCGGTAGGTGACGTTGCCGAACCGGTACAGTCCACCCGAGGCCGGCAGTTGCAGGGTCACCCGCATGGTGCCGACTCCGGCGAGGGTGGGCAGGCGCATGTACTGCACGGCCATCGAGACCATGCCGATCACCGCCAGGACAGTGAAGATGGCCAGCTGGATCTTGACGAATCGGGTGAGGTTCATCGCCCACCTCCGTTCTTCTCCGGCGGTGCGACCGGCGCGCCCAGCGGATCATTGGTCTGCTTGCCGCCGTATGGGGGATCGCCGACCATCCCCTGCAGCACCGCGTTCGGATCTCCCAGCGGGGTGCCCAGCAGCAGTTCGCGGCGCAGTCGCGGCACCGTCAGGTCGATGACGGCGAACAGGTTCAGATAGTCACCGCGCAGACCGTGGTCGATCGCGTACTGCCCGTACGGGAAGACCGTCAGGAAGGCCAGGGCGTTGGCGAGTTTCGGCCCGACATCGGCCAAATCCTTGAGGGTCGGTTCCAGATTGCGCAGATTGGCCAGCAGATCGCCCTGAGTCTGGTTGATCACCCCGGTGGCCGTATCACTGAAGGTCCGCAATTTGTCCAGTGCCGTGGTGATATTCGGCCGCTCGGTCAGCAGCACATTCAGCGCCGGGCCGATCTTCTGCAGGGTTTGTGCGACCGTATCGCGTTGCTGGGCAAAGGTTTGCGACATCCGATTCAGCCCCTGCATTGTCGACAGCAGGTTGTCGCGCTGACTGTCCAGCGTCGTCATGAAGGTGTTCAGCCGCGGAATCAGATCGCGGACCGCGCCCTCACGACCGGAGAAGGCCTGATCGAGGTTGGCGATGATGTCGTTGATCTGTCCCAGACCGCCGCCGTTGAGCACCACCGACAGCGAAGCCAGGGTCTGCTCGGTCGACGGATAGGTGGAGGTCCGGGGTAGCGGTACGGTTCCACCCGGCTGCAGCCGCCCGGCCGGCTTGGTGCCGGGAGGCGGATTCAGCGCGAGGTGGGTCGAGCCGAGCAAACTGGTCTGGCCGACCGTTGCCACCGCGTTCCCGGGGACCGCCACGTCGGGCTTCACCGAGATCTCGACATCGGCGTGCCAATTACGGACCTTGACGGCCCCGACACTGCCGACCACCACATCGTCGATCATCACCGGCGCGTTCGACACCAGCGTGCCGACATTCGCCATTTCGACGTGGTAGACCGAGGCCTTCGGACCCCGGCCGGTGGCGCCCGGAAGGGGTAACGAATCCACGCCACTCCACCCGCATCCGGCGGCGAGCAGAACGGTGACACACAGCGCGAGTATCCGCGGAATCATTTCGCCGGCCTCCCCCAGGGTTGCAGCAGTTGACCGATACCGGCCGCTGGCGGCGGTGCGGATTGGGCTCCGGACACTCTCGACATCAGCCCGGGCTCGCTGTATTCGAGATTCTTCGGATCCGGTGCGGGCCCGGTGACCGGGCTGACCGGCCACGGCAAATAGTTGAAGTTCAGCAGCGGCATAATCGGGCCCAGATAGTCCTTGCACTTCTGCCCCGATTCGGCCGCGGTGGCGTTCTGCAGACTGGCGACGCCCGAGCAGATGAACTGCATCGGATTGGAGAAATTGTTCAACTCGAAGGCCCCGGCCTCGGTCCCGGTGTCGGGGTTGTGGATGTGCAGGAAGTTCGCCGCGCTATTGGGCGCCACATGCAGCAGATTCGCCAGGTCCATGCGGTGGTTGGCCAGGTTCTGCGTCACATCGGACAGTCGCTGCACCTGTTCGCTGGTGCGGTTGCGATTCTCGGAGACGAAACGCTGCACGTCGACGACCGCGACCGACAGATTCTGCAGTGCCGCGTCCAGATCGGATTTACTGCCGTCGATCACACTGGTCAGCGAGGCCAACCGGCCCTCGAACTGCACGATCTGAGTGCTGCTGTCCTTCAACGCGTCCACGAAGACTTGGAGATTCCGCAGCACATCGACGATATTGCCGCTCCCATCGGCGAGCACCCGGCTGACCGCCGACAGTTGCGCCAGCAGCTGCCGCAACTTCTCCCCGTTACCGTTCATCGCGTCGGCGGTGCTATCGATGAACCGGCCCAGCGAACTACTCGACGTGCCCTGATTCGGTCCCAGATCGGTGGATAGCTTCGTCAACTGGGTTTTGATCTCGTCCCATTCGACCGGTACCGCGGTGTGCGACAACGGAATCACCGTTCCGTCGCGCATGGTTGGACCCTTCCCGCGATAGGAGGGGGTCAGCTGGACGTAGCGGGCCGCGATCAGACTCTGTGCGACGATCACGGCCTTGGCGCCCTCGGGGATGTCGACGCCCCGGTCCACCTCGATATCCATCCGGGTGGTGGTGCCCTGCGGCTGGATCGAGGCGATCCGGCCCACCTTGACCCCGGCCACCCGCACGTCGTCACCGGGATAGATGGCGGTAGCCGAACTGAAGATGGCACTGAAATGCTTGGGTCCGAACATCTTCCGATATCCGATCACCGCACCGGAGATCACGACGGCCACGATCACGAGGACGCCGACGATCCGGACAATCAGTTTCTTGTTCATCGCGGCGGCTCCACATGCGGGATCGGGAACGGGGCCGGCGGATTCACGCCGAAGGCCTTGTCGATGAACGGCTGAATATCGTTGCCGTCGATCAGATTCGCGACGAAGGCGTTGTAGAACCGGCCGCCGGAAACCGCTTCCCCTTGGGTCAGCGCGACTTTCGTGTACCCCGGGATGGTCTTGTTGATATTGTCGCGGTTCTTCTCGAGCATGGCGGTGACCGAATTCAGATGGTCCAGCGCCGGTCCGAGTTGCGCTTCGTTGTCGGCGACCAGACCGGACACCTGCTGGGCCACTACCTTGGTGTTGGCCAAGAGCTCGACGATCTCCTGTCGCCGCTGCGCCAGCACCTGGATCAGCGAATTCGCGTTCAGGATTAGCGAATTCACCTGTTCGCTACGCTGCGACAGCACCGAGGTCACCGAATCGGCGCTGGTCAGCAGATCACGCAGGGCCTGGTTGCGGTTGTTGATGGTGCGCGAGAGCTGCGTCAATCCGTCGAAGGCGGGGCCGATCTGCGGTGCGATGCGATCCAGGGTGGACGACAACATATCCAGCGATCGGTTCACCGAACCGGTGTCGATGGCCGCACTCTTGGTGGTCAGGTCCCCCACCGCGTCGGTCAGTGAATACGGGGAGGAGGTCCGGGCGACCGGGATGGTGTCGAGGGTGTGCATCCGGCCCCCGCCCGCCGGGACGATGGTCAGATCCCGCTTACCGAGCAGCGATTGGGTTTTGATGTGCGCGCTGGTCATGGTGCCCAGCCGGATCTTCGAATCCACCCCGAACACCACTTGCGCGTCCCCGTCGTGCAGCTGCACCTTCTGGATCGTGCCCACCTTGGCGCCGGAGACGATCACGTCATTGCCCACGGACAGGCCGCCGGCCTCACTGAACACCGCCTTGTAGCGGACGGTGGTGCCCATCGCCATGAATTTCTGAGATTGCAGACCGATCAGGATGACACACACCATCATCACGATCCCGACCAGACCGGGTCGCAGCAGATGCGCACCGCGATAAATCAACATTACGGCTTGCACCTTCCCGTGTCGGTCTTGATCCAGGGCAATTGGATGACCTTGCCGGTGGGATCATTGACCCGAATCGTGATCGCGCATATGTAGTACTGGATGAAGTTGCCGTACGAGCCGGTGCGGGCCATCTTGCGCAGATTCTCCGGCGCCTTCTGCAGCGCAGAATCTATTTTGCCCTTGTCCTGATCCAACTGCGGCGTGAGGCGGCCGAGTTGTTCGACCGTTCCGGCCAGCGGCGGCCGGGCCTTGGTGAGCAGATCCGCGACCGAGGCCGTGCCCGCGTCCAGCGAATCTATGGCCGAACCGATCGG
>JAFMQT010000605.1 GCA_017354515.1 Nocardia sp.
TGCGAGCACACCCTCGACGGCGCCCGCCCCGGCACCCAGTGCGGCGCCGACCGCCGCCGAGGGGGCGGTGATCACACCGGCGCCGATCGCGGCACCGACCGCAGGCATGACGACCAGGCCCGCCGGCGCGAAAACCACTCCGGTGACGAGGCCGGCGACGCCGCCGACCAGTGCACTGGTCGCGGCGATAGGGCTGGTCACCGCAGCGCCGACGACAGCGCCGGTGGCGGCCGAGCCCATGGTGTCGGCCGCGATCCGATCCGACCGCGACGGCGCGAATCCGACCGAATCCAGCGCCTGCGCCATACCCGCCTCGGTCCGCGCGGCCGAGTCGTTGATCTGCGCGGCCTGTTCGGGATTGATCATGTCGGGCCGAGGGACCAGCGCCGATCCGATCCGAATCGTGTTCTTGGGGGCCTGAATCGGAGCCACGGCCGGAACCGAATGGGTGGCGTCGGGCATATGCAGCGCACCCGGATCGACGGCGGCGGGCCGGGACAGGTCCGGCAGTACTCGGGTACCCGCGGCGGCATTGCGGTCTGTCACCGTGGTCGGTCCCGGCGCGGTGCGCAACGCGAGATTCTTGGTCGTCGAATGGGTCGCGCGCGGTGTGGTGCCCGGGACGGCGATCGCCGGTGTCGACAGGCTCGCCACCACCCGCGCGAGGACATCCGGCATCGGCGCGGCGGGTGCCCCGTGGTCAGGGATGGGTGCGATATGCGGACCGCGCGCAGCCGGGCCCACCGCGTGGGCCGGATCGGCGGCGGCGGGCGCGGCCTGCGCCAATGCCACACCAACCGGTAGTGCGCCGATGACGAGCAGCGCACCGCATCGTCTACCCCACTGCTTGTGACCGGCCGAACGTCGCATTGACATCAATTGCCTCCCTGTCGGATCCGATTCGAACGACAGTGATTCGGTCCGGTGAGTGGCGTGGATCACGTTGAATCCCGAAAACTTTCCCGGTTTGCGAGCAGCGGCGCTACCAGTCGATCAGGTCCCGTGCGTGCAGATGCCGGAACACCAGCAGCGATCCCGGCGCGGACTCGGGCATGGCCTCGTACTCCCCGCCCGTGAAATAGCGAAGTTCGGCGATCTCACTGGCCGGGGTCGGTTCGCCGGATAACTCGGCGGTGAAACAGGTCATATGCAGTCCGGTACCGGGCGGATGACCATACGCCTCACATTCGAAGACACCGAGTTCGGCGAAGGCGCCGACCTCGACGCCCAATTCCTCGCGGACCTCCCGATGCAGGGCCTGCACGGCCGATTCACCGGGGTCGAGTTTGCCGCCGGCCATGTAGAAGACCCCTTTACCGGCCGACCGGGTCTGCAGCAGCCGCCGATCACGGATGTGGACCAATGCGGCGGTCCGAATCGTCCGCGGCACCATCACTGCGCGGCGGGCGCCATCTTCCAGTGTTCCCGCAGGGCGTCGGCGATCTCCGGCAGCAGGGTCACCGGAATTCGCTTGTGCCGCAGGATTCTCCGAATCTCGGCCACCTGTTCGCATTTGCGGTGTTCGTAGGCATTCGATACCGGCCGCCGCACCGGCGGGATACTCAGCAGCACCAGCTCGTCGTGCAGTTCGTCGCCGGAGGTCAGATCCAGGGCGAGCGACCACCGCATCCGCTCGTCCAGCGCGAACCGGCCCGCCACCACCCGATCCCACTCGAGCCGTGATTCGGCCCACGGCGTGCGCCGGTAGATGGCCCGATCGGTGAGCACGATGACATCGCGCCCGAACAAGGCGACCAGGACGGCGACGGCGGCGGCGAGTCCGATCGCCAGCCCGGTGATCACGCGATTCACCCCGAACACGGCAACGGTTACCGCGCAGATCAGCAGCGCGATGACTACTCCCGCGCCGATGTACAACCCGATGTGCTTGGTCGATACCACACCCGCCCGGACCGACCGGATCCGCTCACCGGAACCGCCGGAGGTACCGGACCGCTCGCCGGGCGTCGACCGCGCGTCCTCACCCATGCCGTCTCCCGTACCCGCCACAGCTGTACTCCCGTCGTACCGAACCTGCCGGTTACCCACGGTACCGACTCATGGGCCCACGATTCCAGACCCGGACGGGCCTGGATCAACCGATTCCGGTTCAGCGACGCAACGCGACCGCGGCCTCCGCGGTGTACACCAGAAAGGTCAGGCTCTCCTGGAAGTACAGCTGCACCGATTCGGCGTCGTGGGATTGGTATCCGATCGAAAGATCCTGTCCCACTTGCAGATCGAAGTCACCGCCACGAGTGGTAACGACGAATGCCCCGTCGATGGCCGGAGCCCAGATGATCTGCCCGTCCGGGAGCAGCCGTTCGATATGGGTGCGGATCGGGTAGCCGTGGTCGGAGGTCTCGCTCACCGCGGTGTACATCTCCGCGCTCACCAGCACCGAATACGGCCCGTCCACACCGGCCAGGCGCAGTTCGGTGATCGCCTGGGCGATCGCCTCGGGGGTCAGGCGCGGATCGGTGGGCACGGTGATGGGCTCGTTCGAGGCGGCAGCACGAATTCCGGTGATTCCGGCCGCGGCGT
>JAFMQT010000247.1 GCA_017354515.1 Nocardia sp.
CGCCATGGCGGATCGGCACCCGCGGCAGTGTGCTGGCGCTGACCCAGTCCGGCACCATCCGCGACGCGTTGATCGCCGCCGGGCAGCACGCCGAACTGGTGATCGTCAAGACCGCCGGTGATCAATCCTCCGATCCGGTCGAGAAGATCGGCGTCGGGGTGTTCACCACCGCGCTGCGCGAGGAATTGGCACGTGGCGCGGTCGATATCGCGGTGCACTCCTACAAGGACCTGCCGACCGCACCGGATCCACGCTTCACCATCGCCGCCATCCCGCCGCGCGAGGATCCGCGCGATGCGTTGTGTGCGCGGGACGGGCTGGTGCTGGGTGAGCTGCCGCCGGGTTCGCGGGTGGGTACCTCCGCGCCGCGCCGGGCAGCCCAGCTGCGGGCCCTCGGGCTCGGACTCGAGATCCTGCCGTTGCGCGGGAATATCGACACCAGACTTCGTAAGGTCGCCGATGGTGAACTGGATGCGGTGGTGATCGCACGGGCCGGGCTGTCCCGTGTGGACCGCCTCGGCGAGGTCACCGAAGCCCTGGAACCGGTGCAGATGTTGCCGGCTCCGGCCCAGGGGGCGCTCGCGGTGGAATGCCGCAGCGACGAAAGCGATCTCGTGACAATCCTGTCCACCCTCGACGATTCGGCCGCCCGGGCCGCGATCGTCGCCGAACGTGCCTTACTGGCCGAACTCGAGGCCGGATGCACGGCGCCGATCGGTGCCCTGGCCGATGTCGTCGAATCACTCGACGACGACGGCCGCGTGGTGGAGGAACTGTCGCTGCGCGCGTGCGCGGCGGCGATCGACGGTTCGGATGTCATCCGGGCCTCGGCGGTCGGTTCACCGGCCGATGCCGAGCAACTGGGCCGTTCACTGGCGCGCGAGCTCTTGGAGCTGGGGGCGCGCGATCTGCTGGCCGCTCCCACCGAGCCGGCCGAGTCCGACGTCATACATTCCAGCCCGATGGAGAACCAGCCATGAGCGAGCGCAGCCGAACCACCAAGAAGCATCCCGGTCGGATTCTGTTCGTCGGGTCGGGTCCCGGTGACCCGGCACTGCTGACGGTCCGCGCCCGCGAGGTACTGGGGCGTGCGCGGCTGGCGTTCACCGACCCCGATGTCGACAAGGGTGTGCTGGCCATGATCGGTACCGGCGTCGAACCCGGTCCCGAGGGTGAGTCGCTGGTCGATGTGCGTCCGGCCCTGGGTGAGCCGGTCGAGGTCGCCAAGACACTGGTCCACGAGGCGCGTGCCGGCCACGATGTGGTCCGCTTGGTCTCGGGTGATCCGATGACCACCGACGCGGTGATCGCGGAGGTCAACGCCGTCACCCGCTCGCATATGATCTTCGAGGTGCTGCCCGGACTGCCCTCGGGCGCCACCGTGCCGGCCTACGCCGGTATCGCGCTGGGCTCCTCACATACCGAGGTCGATGTGCGTGGCGATGTGAACTGGGCCTCGGTGGCCAGCGCCCCCGGGCCGCTGGTCCTGCACGCCACCTCGGGACATCTGGCCGAAACCGCGAGCGCGCTGGTCGAGAACGGCCTGGCACCGCAGACCCCGGTCGCGGTGACCGTGCGCGGCACCACCCGCCAGCAGCGCACCATCGAGGCGACGCTGGCCACCTTGAACTCGGCCGCCTCCGAACTGGTCGGGCCGCTGGTGGTCACGGTCGGCAAGGAGGTCGACAAGCGGACCAAGACCTCCTGGTGGGAGTCGCGCGCACTGTACGGCTGGACCGTGCTGGTACCGCGCACCAAGGAGCAGGCCGGCGAGATGAGCGAGAAGCTCGTCATGCACGGCGCCATCCCGATGGAGGTGCCGACCATCGCGGTGGAGCCGCCGCGCAGCCCCGCCCAGATGGAGCGCGCGGTCAAGGGGCTGGTCGACGGCCGCTACCAGTGGGTGGTGTTCACCTCCACCAACGCGGTGCGCGCGGTGTGGGAGAAGTTCGGCGAATTCGGTTTGGACGCACGGGCTTTCTCCGGTGTGAAGATCGCTTGCGTGGGTGAGGCGACCGCCGACAAGGTGCGCTCGTTCGGCATCAATCCCGAACTGCTGCCCAGCGGTGACCAGTCCTCGGAGGGGCTGCTCGCCGACTTCCCGCCCTACGACGATGTTTTCGACCCGGTCAACCGAGTGTTGTTGCCGCGCGCGGATATCGCCACCGAAACCCTCGCCGAGGGTCTGCGCGACCGCGGCTGGGAGATCGACGACGTGACCGCGTACCGCACCGTGCGGGCCTCGCCGCCGCCGGCCGAAACCCGCGAGATGATCAAGACCGGCGGCTTCGACGCCGTCCTGTTCACCTCGTCCTCGACGGTGCGGAATCTGGTCGGTATCGCGGGTAAGCCGCACGCGCGGACCATCGTGGCCTGTATCGGGCCCAAGACCGCCGAGACCGCGGTCGAATTCGGCCTGCGCGTGGACGTGCAGCCCGAACTGGCCCAGGTGGGTCCGCTGGTCGATGCGCTGGCCGAACACGCCGCTCATCTGCGCGCCGAGGGGCTGCTGCCGCCGCCGCGAAAGAAGAGCCGCCGCAGCCGCTGACGCACACCGCGGTTACGCCAGCCGCACCCGCATCAGATCGCGGACCAGACGGCAGGTCTTGTCCGACGGCGAGCGGATGCCGACGCGGTCGGCGGTATCGCGGATGGTGTGGTTATCGGCCAGATTGGCCCGGTAGACACCGGAATCGAGCAGTGCGATGGCCAATCGCATGGCCTTGAGCCGGCGATTGTGCATCACATACCAGGATCGGGGCCGCCCGGCCGGTAGCGGTCGTTTGGCCAGTGGCACATATGGTTCGACAATCGTGACCGCGGTTTGAGATGGTGCCGCGGTTTGAGATTGTGTTGACAGGCGATCGGACATGCACTTCTCCCCTCGAACGCATATTCGATTGTACCGGCCGGGGGGGACATATTCGAGTGGTGGCAACGCCTTTCGCGTTATCGGACAACCGCCGCGCCGCGGCGTGCGCGACAGGCGTATGGTGCGGTCATGACCGGAATGGACCGCCCGCGGCGGTTGCGGCGTACCCCCGCATTGCGTCGTCTCGTGGCCGAAACCACCTTGCAGCCAAGGCAATTGGTATTGCCCATGTTCGTCGCGGACGGACTGAGCGAACCGCGTGAGATCTCCTCGATGCCCGGTGTCCAGCAGCATTCGATGGATTCGCTGCGCAAGGCCGCGGCCGAGGCGGTCGCCGCGGGTGTCGGCGGGCTCATGCTGTTCGGCGTGCCCCGGCCCGAGGACAAGGACGCGGAGGGTAGTCAGGCGGCCGAGCCGCGCGGAATCCTCAACCGCGGCCTGCGCGCACTGCGCGAAGAGGTCGGCGGCGACACCGTCGTCATGGCCGATACCTGCCTGGACGAATTCACCGATCACGGGCACTGCGGTGTGCTGACCGCCGACGGCGCCGTGGACAACGACGAGACCCTGCGGCGCTATGTGCAGATGTCGCTGGCGCAGGCCGAGGCGGGGGCCGATCTGCTCGGCACCAGCGGCATGATGGACGGTCAGGTCGGCGCGATTCGCGCGGGCTTGGACGAGGCCGGATATATCGACACCGGAATCCTCGCCTACGCGGCCAAATACGCCTCGGCCTTCTACGGTCCGTTCCGCGAAGCCGTCGGCTCCTCCCTGCAGGGCGATCGCCGCACCTACCAGCAGGATCCGGCCAATCGCCGGGAATCGCTGCGCGAGTTGGAATTGGATCTGGGCGAGGGCGCCGACATCGTGATGGTCAAACCCGCCATGTCCTATCTGGATATCCTGCGCGAGGTCGCCGACCGTTCGACGGTCCCGGTGGCCGCGTATCAGATCTCCGGTGAGTACGCGATGATCACCGCCGCCGCCGAACGCGGCTGGATCGATCGGCGCGGCTCGATTCTGGAATCGCTGCTGGGCATCCGCCGGGCGGGCGCGGATATCGTGCTCACCTACTGGGCCGTCGAGGCCGCGCACTGGTTGTCGTGAGCTGGCAGCCATTATCCGCCGGGACGACCTCCCGGCCCGAAGATGTGCGCACCGCCTGCCAGTTGTGGTGGGCGGTGATCGGCCTGGAGATCGTCCGGCTGGTGCTCGGCGCGGTGGATCGTTACGCCCGTCGTGGTGCTATCGCCGACCAGTTCTACCGCCAGGTGCGCAATTCGCAATCCCAGGTCAGCATGGCGCAGATGGAGCTGGCGGTCTCGGTTCTGGATGTCCTGGCGCTGACCTATGGTTTGGCGATCGCCACGGCGGCGGTGGCCGGGGTGCGTCAACTCGGCAAGGGCTGGCTGTGGGCGCGCTCGATCGGCGATGTCGCGGCCGTGGTGCTGGTGTTGGGCGCGGTCGGTTCGATGTTCGGCCTCGGCTCGATCTCCGGGATCGCCGCGGTCGTGATGGGGGCCGGCGCGATTCTGCAGGCCGTTCTGGCCTGTGGGGCGGTATTCCTGTGTCACAGAAAGGAATCCGAGGCGTACTTCCGGATCCGCGGACGCTGATCGCTGGGCGGGGTTTGTCCGCTGTGTGACGGGGTATACCGTGAGGGTAGTCACAGAGAGCCGGAGTCATCGATGCGTGTGGTAATCCAACAACGGCAAAGCGTCCGACGCGATGTTCTCGTCATGGGATTGCTCTTGCTCTTCGGATTGCTTACTCTCGTGGTTCTGTTGCTTCCGGGGCAGGTCCGCTGAATTCGCCGCCGCCCCCTGTGCGGTTCGGCCGTAGCGGCCGTACGCGCGTCGTAGTCGGAGGTTGTGCGTGAGCGACGCCCAGACCACTATCGCCCCCCGTGCCGATCCGGTGCGGTTCGCCGAGCCGGGTGCGCGCTGGCGCAGCGTGGCCTACGGTCCGGCACTGTGCCTGATCGTGTTGATCATGGAACTGGCCATGGGGAAGGGGCCGGTCCACTGGTTCGGGCTGGGATTCTGCGCGGCACTACTGGCCGCGTTCGTGGCCTTGCAAGTGGTGGCGGGTAAGCGCCATATCAGCGTCGAGCTCACCGATTCGCACCTGCGGGAGGGCACCGAAACCATTCCGCTCGGATCCATCGCGCACGTCTTCCCCGAGCACGACGAGGATTCCTGGGATGAGGATCCGTGGGAATCGGCGCGCGCGCTCGGTGAGCTGACCGGTGTACCGCGGCGGCGCAAAGGTATCGGCCTGAAGCTGCGGGACGGTGACATGGTCCAAGCCTGGGCACGCGACCACCGCGGCCTGCGCGCGGCACTGACCTCCGCGATCGAGCGGCACGCCGCGCCGGAGGGCTCGGAAGCCGGATCGCAGGCGCCCTCGAAGGACCCTGACGCCGGCGACGGCGAAAAGGAGTAGGCATGCTGCGACGGGCGTGGATCGCGGCCGATCTGGTGCTGGTCGCGGCGTGCGCGATGGCCGCGGTGGCGATGTGGCGGCACGGTATCGAGCACACCTGGTTCCTGCCGATGCCGCCGCAGCCGGGATTCGAATCGACCCACTATTCCGGGCCGTGGCTGGCACTTGCCGCGGTACTGGTCGCGGTCGCCGGGCTGGCGGCCATCGATCTGGTGGCGCGGGCGGTGGTCCGGTCGCGGTAACGCGATTCGGGTGCGATCAACCCCAGCGCTGGTAGACGTCGATCAGGCGGGTCCCGTGCGAACCCGGCACATTCACCAGCACCGCGATCGAACCGTCGGAATGCTGGGCCGCCTCACTCACCACGTCCCGCATCGAGGCGTGCACGCGGCCCTGCGGATCGTGGTAGATCTGTGTGTCGGGCCGCAGACCGGCGCCGATCCGGTTCGACGGAACGAACTCGGTGAGCAGCGCCGGCAGTGGTCCGTCGGCGACCGCGGCGGTCTCATCGTGACTGAGCCCGATCCCGCCCCGGCCCTGATCGGGTTGCACGATCGGGGTGACCGCGTCCGCCTGGGCCGCTCCGGCGATCAGACCCGCGAGGGCCGTGGAAAGTACCGCTCCGACTATCGCTGTCCGCATGAGCCCTCCCGCACTGGTCCGGTGACTTGCTTCGAGGCTACGCATACCGGTCGCCCGGTGCGCGCCGGTACCCGATTCTGCCGCCGTGTCGTCATCGCGGCTGTGCGTTGGCTCACCCCACTACACCCTGTCGTCGACGGCTGCGGCCGGGGCTGAGACACTGGAGGCCGTGAGTTCTTCTCCGCGCGCGAACCAGGTAGACGTGCCGGTTTCCGCCCAGCTCTTCGAACGTGCCGCCGCGATCATCCCCGGCGGGGTCAACTCGCCGGTGCGGGCCTTCAATTCGGTCGGCGGTACTCCGCGATTCATCACGTCGGCGAAGGGCTGCACCCTCACCGACGCCGACGGTAACGACTATGTGGATCTGGTGTCCTCCTGGGGCCCGATGATCCTGGGCCACGCCCATCCGGCGGTGGTCGACGCGGTGCGCGGCGCCGCCACCGGCGGCCTGTCCTTCGGGGCGCCGACCGCGGCCGAGATCGACTTGGCCGAGGCCATCGCCGCCCGGGTCGATCCGGTGCAGCGGGTGCGGCTGGTCAATTCCGGTACCGAGGCCACCATGAGCGCGATCCGGCTGGCCCGCGGTGTCACCGGACGGAGCAAGATCGTCAAATTCGCGGGCTGCTACCACGGCCACGTCGACGCGCTGCTGGCCGACGCCGGCTCAGGGGTCGCGACTCTGGGCCTGCCGACCTCGCCGGGGGTGACCGGCGCCCAGGCCGCCGACACCATCGTGCTGCCCTACAACGACGCCGACGCGGTGGCCGCGGTCTTCGCCGAATATCCGGATCAGATCGCCGGTGTGATCACCGAGGCGGCCGCGGGCAATATGGGCGTGGTCGCCCCGCAGCCGGGTTTCAACGCGGCACTGCGGCGAATCACGAGTGAACACGACGCACTGCTGATCATGGACGAGGTCATGACCGG
>JAFMQT010000248.1 GCA_017354515.1 Nocardia sp.
CAAGGATCTCTTCGACGGCCTTGGCGGTGCTGTAGGCCCAGCGTGCGACGGATGGCGGACCGAGGATTCGATCCGCGGTCTCCGTCAAGGGGTTCAGAGAGTTCTTACCGTAGATATCCGATGTGCTCGTCAGTAGTATCTTTCGGCCATAGCGGTGGGCCGCCCCGATGACGATCTGTGCGCCGTTGACGTTGGTGATGAACGATTTCAGCGGTTGTTCGACGACGAGCTTCACCCCGACTGCAGCCGCCAGATGAACCACGATGTCACAGTCGTGCACCAGTTCATCGACAATGAGCTCATCGAGCACGGATCCATGGACGAATCGGAAATCCGGGTGATGCGCGGCCTCCTCCAGATTGGTCAGCCGACCAGTCGCCAGATTGTCCAGCACCACCACCGAGTCGCCGCGCGCTAGCAGAGCATTCGCGAGATGAGAGCCGATGAATCCGGCTCCACCCGTGAGCAGGTAATTCGTCTTCGTCCGCATGGCACTCTCTCAGCTCGCGTGATCGTGGTCGGGTGTTGACTACCCTTGGCCGCAGGTGTCGCGTCACATCGGATTCAACAACGCAGGTCGGACAGCCCAAGGCCGGGCGGCGGATACATGCAGCGCCGTCGCCCGGCCAGGTGGCCACTGTCTGCCATTCGACTTGTAAACAGTGGACAATCAATGTGTTAACCCGTGCATCGCAGAACACTGCCGGGCGGTGCACAGTTGTTCGGGGTGTTGGCTCGGATGAGGCTGTCGATGGAAGTCACCCTGGATGTGATTCCCGCGTTGAAGATGCCACCGCCGCTCGCGGCGCTGTTAGCCTCGGTCAGTACGAGTGTCAGCACTGCACGGCCGGTCGAGTTATTGTACAATCCGCCGCCGTTGGCGTTGGCGGTATTGCGGTCGATGGTGGTGCGGAAGGCCTCGATTCTCCCGAATTCGTTGAAGACGCCTCCACCATTGGTGTTCGCGTGGTTTCCGGTGATACGGCTGAGCTTCACCGACAGCGAACCGTCGTTGTAGATCCCGCCACCGCCCCCGCCGCGACTGGTGTTTCGGCTGATGAGTGTCTCGACGACGATGAAGCGTCCGCTGTCGTTGGAGATGCCGCCGCCACTGTCGGCGGTGTTGCCGGTGACCGTCACATGGTCGAGCTGCACGTTGCCGCGCGAACTGAGAATGCCCCCTCCGGTGTCAACGCCGGGTATGGGGCTGGTGGCAGCGTCACCTCCGGAGATGAAGACGTTCCGAAGGAAGAGCGCGGCGCCGGGAGCCACCTCCAGAACCCGAAATTTCGACGCGGATGCGGCGCGGCTGATTGTGGTGGACCTGCCTCCGATGATGTTGATGCGCGCATTGATGAGAAACCCGTCCGGACCGCGGCCGGTACCCGTTGGGCTGAAAGGAGCGGTGAGGCTGTAGTCGCAGAACGAGGCCAGCCGGATCGTGCCTGCGCGTGCGGTATTGGCGTTTGTGATCGCCGTGTTCAGAGCCGCAGCCCTGTCCGCCGTGCACGGCACGAACACGGCCTGTTGGGCATTTGCCGCGGACGGTGCCGCTGTTAGTCCTGCCTGTATCAGCAGGGCGGCCGCGAGGCCACCCGTCGCTTTTGTAACCGAACCCATCGGGCTCCCCCCGAACAGATATGGACAATCCACGTATCCGCGATGAATTGCTTGGCAAGCTTGTCGTCTCATGGATAGGAAAACATCGCGCAGGCTATCACGCCGCCATCGTCATCGTCTTTTTCTAAGACTTGACCACCGTTTGCGATTTCTTTTCGCGTCTTTATTTATTCTGGCATGACCATCAAGCCATCGAGCGCGAATCTCGCTGGTGAGAGTTCCTGTTGGGCGCTTCATATGTAGCTCAACCCGTTCTCCTCCGGCCATTGCCTACCGGGCAGCGTCTTCCGGGCAGACGGGATGAGGAAGTTGCTGTCGACGTTATACACACGTGAGGAGGATGTGTTCCGATGGTATGGGCGGGCATATCGGCCTTCGTGCTGGTTGGCGGGCTGACCGAACTGATCCGAAGACTGGCCATTCGGTGCGCGCTGATCGACCACCCGAACGCGCACAAAGGTCATGAGCGACCGACGCCATACCTCGGCGGAATCGGTATCGTGATCGGTGTCCTCACCCCCACGCTCCTTGTGATGGGCGATGAACGGTTGGCGGTGATGGTCGCAGCGGCGGCGGCCGTGAGCGGAATCGGCCTGATTGATGATCTTCTACGGCTCAGTCCAGCGACGCGGCTTGTCGCCGAAACGCTGGCGGCCGTCGTCGTGGTGGCCGTGTACGGCGGCGTGGGTATCGCCGGTCACCTCGACGATCTGATCGGAGTGCTCTGGATCGTCGTTATGACCAACTCTTTCAACCTTCTCGACAACATGGACGGCATGGCGGCCGGTGTCGCCTACGTCACGAGTACCGTGTTGTCGCTGTCGGCCTGCATGGTGGGACAACCGGACGTGGGCATGCTGCTCCTCGCACTCTCATGCGGATGCGCGGGATTCCTGCCGCACAACTGGAACCCGGCCCGGATCTTCATGGGCGACGCAGGATCGCTGTTCATCGGCTTCGTCATCTCGTCGTCTACATTCGTCATCTACACACATTCTGGGCGCATGACAACGATCACCGGCGCGCTGCTGACGACCTTTGTCGCCACTGTCGACACTGCCCTCGTCTTCATTTCCCGCTACCGGGCCGGACGTCCGCTCCTGCTCGGCGGTACTGACCATGCCTCACATCGGCTGCGCCAGCTCGGCTTCCGCCCGCGGCAGGTCGCATTCGCCTTGTCCGGTACGGCGGCGGTCAGCTCTCTCGGGGGAATCACAGTCCTCCGCGGCTGGATTCCGGCTTTCGTACTGTTGACCATCGCGACCGCCTTCGCAGCCGTTCTCGTATGGCTGCTCCTGAACGTGCCGGTTTACCCATCTCTCAAGGGTCCGTCTTCCGGGTCGAGTACCCTCGGCGCTGACGAATGGCCAGCCGCTTCTGTAGCTCGCCGCGATGAACTCGGTCGAGGAGCAGATCTTCACCGCGGACGGCATCGAGGGCATCTCGCTGCGCTACGGCGGGTTCTACGGCCCCGGAGCGGTGGACGGGGTGATCGACGCGCACCGCAAGCGCCGGATGCCGGTGGCCAAGGGCGGCGCCGCGCCGTGGACGTACATCGAGAACGCGGCGTCGGCCACCGTGGCGGATGACCCGCGCGGTGATGCGCCTGTCCACGGCCAAGGGGATGGAGGAACCGGGCTGGAATCCATCCGCGACCGGCTGCCGCGACGGCATCGCCCGTACCCGCGCGTTCCGCAGTTCGTGGCCACACGCGTTTGATCGCTGAGACGAAGCGCCAGTTCACGGGCTTGGTGGTGATCGAATGCGGGCCTGCGGGCCCGGATTCGAACGCGACGAGGAAGAAGACGACACCAGCGAGGGGGGCGGGGTTCCGTAAGTACGGCAAGCCCAAGGATCACCGTGACGACCTCCCGCAGATCGTTATCGGGCTGGCGGTAACCCGCGCGGGCATCCCGATGCGGTGCTGGTGCTGGCCCGGAAAAACTGACGATCAGACCGTGTTGGCCGAGGTCAAGGACGACATGCGTGACTGGAAACTCGGCCGGGTCATCACCGTGGTCGACCGGGGCTTCTCCTCCGCCGACAACCTGGCCTACCTGCGCCGCGCCGGCGGGGACTACATCGCCGGGATGCGCATGCGCGACGGCGGCGACCTGGTCGACCAGGCCCTGGCCCGGCAAGGCTGCTACCAGGACGTGCGCGACAACCTGCGCGTCAAGGAAGTCCGCATCGACGGCGCCGGCGACGCCCGGTTCATCATCTGCCACAACCCCGAACAGGCCGAACGCGATCGCCATCAGCGCGAAACCGCCATCGCGCGGGTCGAGGCCGAGCTGGAGTGGATCAAGGCGCAGCGCCAGCGGGACCACCAGCGCCGCGCGAAGATGAGCACCAAGGCGCGAGAACGGCCGAGGCCGCGCACGTCCGGGCCGAGTGCGCGCTGCGTGACCACCCCACCCTCAAGCGGTGGATCCGCCGGCTCCCCAGTGGTTGCCTCGCGATCAACCGAGCGAAGGTCAAGGCAGAGGCGAACCTGGACGGCAAGTACCTGACCGCCACCTCCGACCCCGACATCACCGCCGAAGACACCGCACTCGGCTACAAGAACCTCTTCGAGGCCGAGCGCGGGTTCCGCGACCTGAAGTCCGAACTGCTGCTGCGCCCGGTCTTCCACCGGCTCGAACACCGCATCCGCGCGCAGGTGCTGATCTGCTGGCTCGCGCTGCTACCGACCCGGGTCGCCGAGCGTGAGTGCGGGCAAAGTTGGCGGCAAATCCGCCGCGAAACCATGAACCGGCAGACCGCCTGACATTCCTGTCGGGGGAGCCGGGCGGGCGGTGGACACACCCGCTTAGCGGAACGGCCCTTCCACCTTCCGGGAACGCCCGGAGGTGAGATTTCCCGAGCTCACCCCGCCCCGCAGGCCCGTCGGATCGCGGCCGTCACATATCGCGGCAAACCGGACTGGCCTGCGGGCCTCTATGGACCCGGATCGCGTCGACGGGATGATCGACGCGCTCCGCCAGCGGCGGCTGCCGTTGGCCCGGGGCGGTGCGGCTCCGTGGACCTACGTCGAGGATGCCGCCACGGCGACGGTGGCCGCGCTGGAGCACGTCCGGGGCGGCGAGGGGTACAACATCTGCGACGACGAGGCGGCGTCTTGGCTGGACGTCATCTCCGAGCTGGCCCGCGTGTTCGACGCGCCTGAGCCGATGGCGGTGCCGGGCGCGCTGGTGCGCGTCATGGCCCCGTACGCCGGGGTGCTCATGACCCGCACGAACATGCGGCTGTCCATCGCGAAGCCCGGGACGAGCTCGGCTGAAAGCCGTCCGTCAACGGCTATCGCGACGGATCGCCCGCACCCGCGAAATCATGAGCCGGACGGCCTGACGGAATGGCCGACGGCGAACGCCTACGGCTCCCGCTGGTAAAAAAGCTCATAACGGGCCGGGGGCGACGGAGTGGGTGAGTTGTGGCCTGCCGGCATATCCGCCACCGGCCGGGCCATAGCAACGTATTGCCGGGCGAACCTGATACTCGGCTGCGGCTGCGCGCAGTCAGCCATTCCTGATTTCGCGTCCGACCGCCCAGTGATCTGTGTATATGACCACCTGTCCTGATCTGTCTAGCTCGGTTTTGCAGCGCGCGAACCGGGAAGATTCAGCAGTACATCCGGGGTGTAGCGCTGGGCAGAAGGTGCATTATCGTGAAAAGCATTATCGTCGATGGTGACCAAGTCTTGCGTCGTGAAGCAAGTATTTTCGGCCTGCTGTTTGATAAGAAGACCCCCGGGATGAGTCGGCCGTTACGCTATACGTTAGGGCGGTAAATATTCCGCCGCCTTCGGTGCAACCATCATCATCGGTGTCACCAGGATGATTATCGGTGCCATCTTGGTCAAGGTGATCGTGCAGTGAACATCAGTGGCTACATAGTCGTCGGCTCCCGGTTGTTCGGCGGCGATGGCTGCGCAAACCTTGGTGGACGCAGGTGCGGGCGTCACCATGGTAAATGTCAAGCTCGACACACTCCGTGAGGCGCTGGCTCGGCTTGGAGCAAATAATGCCTAGCGGCCTCGGAGCGTTCGCGGGGAAGTTGCTCCTGCAGCCGACCAGCCATGGATTCATTCAGTTCTTCAGGTACGGCCTCGTGGCCATCGTTGCTTTTGCATTCGATTTTGGGCTGCTCTATGTGTTTGCCAGCTTATTTTCCTGGTTCTATCTGCTATCCGCGACATCGTCTTTCGCTATCTCCGTAGCCGTAAACTATCTGCTGAGCACCGTATGGGTATTTGCCGAACGAGCCAAGCGTGAACGCGCCGTCGAACTTGCACTGTTCGTATGAGAGTGTTGCTGGCCGCGTAATTGGGTATGGTCAGGGTTGCATCGCTTGGATGCGGTTAATGGCATAACGTCGAAACAAATGCCGCACCTCGGACAATAGTCAAGTACGCAGCAGCCTCCACCGAGTGGGGCGAGAACTAGGGATGCCCAGCCATGAGTGGACCATACGAGGCCGAGTACGAGGCCACAGCTGAAGTGCGTGACGTCTACGCGGGATACCACAAACGCGGTGTGATGAGGGCAAAGACCCTCGACCGGCTTCTCCGTACGTGCTCTGAATACGGCCTCGAAGTGGGCTCCTATGACCGGGAAGTCCTTCGATGGATCGCTGGCCAGAAACCAGAGGCCGCCCAGGTGATCGTCGGCCTGGTCCAGCGCTGCGGAACAGCGAGTCGACCAAGCACCATGGATGAGACGGGTTGACCCGACATCACCGCCACAAGAAGCGTGATGACAAAGACAGCCCGTACTACGGCCCTGCGCGCGAAGACAAGAACGTGTACGCCCAAGGCGACCACGCCGATAGGGCCACGTTCTTGATTGCCCGAGCCGGGAGCGGCCTCCTGCCGGGGGTATGGAGGGTTGCGGGCCTGCCGAGGATACGCGTTCGACCGCGACCGCGAACGAAAGGTCTCCGTTTATGAGAATCGCCGTCAGTCTGTACCGACGATTCGCCCATCTCGTGCACGAACTCGCAAAGTTCGGCGTGATCGGCATACTCAACTTCGTCATCACCATCGGCATCTCCGACACGCTCCACCTGGGCTTCGGCGTGGGGCCGCTCAAGGCGTTCGGAGTCGGAACCGTCGTCACGACGACGTTCTCCTACTTCGCGAACCGCTACTGGACGTTCCGGCACCGCGACACGAGCGGTCTGGGACGCGAGTACATCCTCTTCTTCGTCCTCAACGGCGTCGGCCTGTTGATCACGTGGGTGTTCATCGGTGTCACGCACTACCTC
>JAFMQT010000043.1 GCA_017354515.1 Nocardia sp.
GCATAATCCGGATGCGCCCCCGACCAGGCCAGCAGCTCGGCCACTACCTGTTCGTGGACCTCCGAGTTCTGGCGCATATCCAGGCCCTGTAGGTGGAATCCGAAACATTCCACCGCCCCGCGCAACCAGGCCAGCCGATCATCAGCCAGGAGGCCGTCACCGGATGCGCGCAACGACGCGTCGACGATGTCTAGTTCGGCGAGCAGTTCCGCCGGACCGGAATAGGGGACGTGCCCGGCCTCGGGCAGATCGATGGTCGCGGGCAGCTCCGCGGTCGAATCCAGCGCCTGCCGGGCGGTCGCGACGACCCGCGACCGGATACCGCGTACGGCACGGCGATACGGCTCGTCGGCGCGTTGCGGGGAGTCGTCGCCCGCCGCGTCCGCAAGCCGTGCCAGCTCCGGGGTGACCGGCGCGAGCCGGATCGACTGCGACAGCGTTTTCTCCAGTGCGACAAGCTCTTCCAGATAGTGTGCGAAGATCACCGTGGCCGCCCGACTGGTCGCGCGCCGCACCACCTGCGCGGTGACGTTCGGGTTGCCATCCCGGTCGCCACCGATCCACGAACCGGGCCGCAGGATGGGCCGGGTGAGCAGATCCTGACCGGGCCAGCGCGAGCGCAGCGCCGCGCGGACCTCGGCATTGATCCGGGGAATGACCTCGAGCAGGGTCAACTCGTAATAGCGCAGTCCCACCTCGATCTCGTCGGAGATCCGCAGCCGGGCCAGCCGGATCAGGGCGGTGCGCCACAGGGTCAGTACCTGGCGACGGATATCACGGTCGATGTCGGCGTACTGGGGTTCCCCATCGCTGTAACGGGAACGCCGCCGCATGAGTTCGGTGATCCGGGCCTGCACGTCGAAGATCGTGCGACGGCGGGTCTCGGTGGGGTGCGCGGTGATCACCGGCGCGACCAGAGCATCGCGCAGCACGTGCGCGGCGGCCGCGCCATCTATCCGGGCCCGGTCGAGGGCGTGGTAGGTGGCACCGAGGCTGGACTGCTGCGGCGGTTCGCCGGCGTTGATGTGGACCGCGCGGCGCCGATCGCGTTGCAGATCCTCGGCCAGGTTGGCCAGCAGCAGGAAGTGGTTGAACGCCCGGATCAGTGGGATCGCGACCGACATCTCGGTTCCACGCAGCATATCGGCCACGGCGCTGCGTTCCACCTCCGAGCGCCGCACCTTGAATGCCTCGACACGGACCCGCTCGACCAGGTCGAACACCTCGGGTCCCTCGTGGTCGCGAATGGTTTCGCCCAAGATCGCGCCGAGAAACCGGATATCGTCCCGCAGCGGCGCCGTAGCGCTCTCGATTCGATCTTCACGCATAGCTGAAGTATCAGTCCTTTCCTGTGATCGAGCACGACGAGAAACGCCGTGGGCGGGCGCGGGATACACGTGTAACGACGTCAACCCAGCCGACGCGGACCGATATCGAATCGGCTGGGCTCCGGTCCGATCCGCACCCGCGCGTACAGGATCGCGGCCCCTGCCGGGGAGGCCAGCACCGGCTCCACCGACAATTCCCGTACTTCGGGCAGATCATCACACAGCGCCGAAATACGTTGCGCCAGTTCGATGAGCGCGTCCTTGTCGACCGGTTCACCGATACTGCGCCCCCCTGCCCGGCCGTCCAGCAGGGGCGCGGCTCGGGGTGCTTCGATCAATTCGCGCGCGTCGGCCTCGGTGAGCGGCAACGCGCGGTAGGCGCGGTCGCCGAGCATATCGATGATCGGACCCGACAGGCCGAATCCGATCACCGAGCCGAATGACGGATCATCCTCCACCCGCAGCACACAGCCCAGCCCCTTGGTCGCCATGGCTTGGATGTGAACCGTCCGGTTTCCGCTCAACTCGGCCAGTTCGGTGTAGGCGCGGTGCACTCCGGTCGCACGCCACAGGTCGAGCCTGACGCCACTGAAATCGGGGCGGTTGCGCCACAGCTCACCGGTCGCTTTCGCCGCGACCGGATATCCGATCGCGGCCGCCGCCTCGACCGCCGCCTGCGGATCGTCGACCTCGCGGAAGTCGACCACGTCGATGCCGTAACAGGCGAGCAGTTCGGCGGCCTCGAGATCACCGAGCCATTCACCCGCCGGGGCGCGGATCATCCACTGCCGCACCAACTCCCGGGCCGTGCCGGTGCGCAGATCGTCCGGACGCACGACCTTCGCGATCGGCTGGGTACGCCAGGCCGCGTACCGGCGGGCCCTGGCCAGCGCGCGCGCCGCGCGTTCGGGATCGGAGTAGGAGGGAATCGAACCGCGTTCGAACCGGCCGCCGGCACCCCGCACCGCCAGCGAATCGGGCATCCCGTGCTCGGCGGCCAGGGTGGTCAGTACCGGTTTGCCGCCCGATTCGGCGCCCGCCGCGATCGCGTGGGCGAACGGGGTCACATCCACCGGGACGGGCGGGGCGAAGATAACGATGACCGCGTCCACATCCGTGGAATCCATCGCGGCCGTGACCGCGTGCAGGTAGTCCTGCGGCTGGGCCTGCGGCCCCAGATCGACGGGTTCGCCGATCTGAAGTCCCTCTCCCCTGGCCGCGTCGACCGCCAGCCATCCCAGCGCGGCGCTGTTGCCGATTATCGCCGAGCGGGCCCCTCGCGGCAGTGGCTGATATGCCAGCAGCATCGCACAGTCGAACAGTTCGGATATCGTATCGACCTGCACGATTCCCGCCTGCGCGAACAGGTCTCGGGCGACCGACCGCTGTACGCCCCCGGCGCGCACGTCGGCGGCGTTGCGGCCGCTGCTGACCATCACCACGGGTTTGCTGCGGGCGACTCGGCGCGCGATGCGGGAGAATCTGCGCGGATTGCCGGCCGTCTCGAGATACAGCAGCACGAGATCGGTATCGGTGTCGTTGTCCCAGTACTGCAACAGGTCATTGCCCGAGACATCCGCGCGATTGCCGGCCGAGACGAACGTCGACAATCCCAGATTGCGTTCGGCGGCCTCGGCGAGGATCACCGCCCCCAGCGGTCCCGACTGGCAGAAGAATCCGGCTCTGCCGCGCCCGGGAAGCACCGGGGCCAAGGTGGCGTTCAGCGATACGTCCGGGTCGGTATTGGCTATTCCGAGCGCACTGGGGCCCACGACCCGCATTCCGTGCCGGCGAGCGGCATCGACCAGATCCCGCTCGGCGTGGTAGCCGGCGGGACCGGTTTCGGAGAACCCCGCTGTCAGGACCACCAGCCCCTTGACCCCCTTGGCCAGACAGTCGTCGAGGACCGACTTGATCTCCTCCGCCGGGACGGCCACCACCGCCAGGTCGAGTTCGCCGGGGATGTCACGGACGGTCGGGTAGGTGTGCACCCCGCGTACCGCGGCTCGGTTCGGATTGACCGGGTATATCGGGCCCTGGAAAACTCCCGACAGCAGATTGGCCAGGACTGCCCCGCCGACCCGGCCGGTGGCCGGTGTCGCGCCTATCACCGCGATCGAACGCGGCGCCAGCAGATTGCGGATACTGCGCGCCTCCGAGGCACGTTCGCGCGAATCCCGCACCGACAGCAGGGCTTCGGTGGGATCGATGGCGAATTCCAGGTGCAGGACCGAACCGTCGCGGCTGCGTTGCACCTGATACCCGGCCTCCCGGAAGACAGTCACCATGGTGTGGTTCTCGGCGAGCACCTCGGCGACGAAGGTCTCGATATCGTTCTCCGCGGCCGCGCCCGCCAAATGCTCGAGCAGAATCGACCCCAGTCCCCGGCCCTGATGTTCGTCGGCGACGACGAAGGCCACCTCCGCGGCGCGCGGGCCCGGCCGGTCGCCGAGCAGTTCGTATCGCCCCACGGCGATGATCACGGACCCCAGCTCGATGACCAATCCCACCCGGTCGCGATAGTCGACGTTGGTCGTGCGGTGCAGGTCCTTCGGTGTCATGCGCGGATACGGGCCGAAATACCGCAGATAGCGGGTGCGGTCGGACAGCGCGCCGTGGAATCGTTCCAGCGCCTCCGCGTCGCCGGAGGTGATCGGGCGCAGCCGGACCACGCCGCCGTCGGAGGCCAGCACATCGGCCTGCCAATGCTGGGGTGGTGCGGGCGGTCCGACGGGCTCAGTCACGGGGATCCTCCGGGTCGAGGCCGAGCAGTCCGAAGCTGGCGCGCCGGGTGGCCAGCACCGCGGTGTCGATCGCCCGCTGGGCGCGGTCGAGGAGGGCATTCCCGGTCGCGGGAGCTCCGCCGGGCCCGTCCCACGCCGCGAACATCACCTCACCGCCGTCGCCCATGGTCTCTGGGGGCGGCACCGTCGGCGCGTAGGCGCGCACCTGCTCGCGCCACGGCAACGGGGTCGCGGTGACGGGCTCGATCTCTCGGTCGAGCGCGGTGGCCAGCAGATGCGTCCACGCCCGGGGTACCACCCGGGTCACCCCGTATCCGCCTCCCCCGACCGCCAGCCACCGTCCCTCGGCGTAGCGGTCGGCGAGCCCACGCATCGCCAGGAAGGCCGCGCGCTGGCCGTCGACGGTCAGTTCCAGGTCCGCGAGCGGATCCTCGCGGTGACTGTCCACCCCGCACTGGCCGACCAGGATCTGCGGCCGGAACGCGGCCAGCGCTCCGGGCACGACGGCGTGAAATCCCCGCAGCCACTGGGCATCCCGGGTTCCCGGCAGCACCGGCAGATTGATCGCGGTCCCCTCGCCGGCGCCGGCCCCGATCTCCTCGGGCCAGCCGGTGTTGGGCCACAGCGTCGCCGGATGCTGGTGGATCGAGATGGTCAGCACCCGCGGATCACCGTAGAACGCGCGCTGTACACCGTCGCCGTGGTGGACATCGACGTCGACGTAGGCGATGCGGTCGAATCCGTGCTCCAGCAACCACGAGATGGCCACCGCGACATCGTTGTAGACACAGAAGCCCGAGGCGGCGTTCGGCATCGCGTGATGCATGCCGCCGCCGATACTGACCGCGCGGCGGACACGTCCGGAGGCGATCTCGGCCGCCGCGGCCAGCGTTCCCCCGACGATCACCGAGGCCGCCTCGTGCATATGCGGGAAGACCGGGTTGTCCATCGACCCGAGCCCGTAGGGCGGTGACACCGGCGCGGCGGTTCCCGGCTGCGCGGGCGTGGCCTCCCGGACGGCCTCGATGTACGCCGCGGTATGTACGCGCAGCAGATCACCCACCCCCGCCGGATCCGCCACCAGCGTCTCGATCCCCTCCAGCAGCCCCAGCTCCCGGGCCAGCGACATGGTGAATCCGAGGCGAGACGGCTTCATCGGATGCTCCGGGGTCCAGGTGTATTCCAGAAACCGGTCGGTCCATACCACGGTGGCCGCTGCCATGGGCTTCACGCTAACGCACCGGGGTACGACAGCGTGGCGTTGATCGCACTCGGGTCCTCGCGCGGAAGCACCGCGCCCCGTTCCGGGTTGATATGAGGTAAGAATGCGGTTCGAGATCGCAGGCGCCGGCTGCCGGTCGAGACCGGCGCGGCGAATTCGCCCGTCACAGACGAAATATGCTGACGCAGGTAACGCAACCGGACGTGGGTAGAATTCGTGCCGACGAAGGGGTAACAGGTGAAGGATCTGGTCGACACCACGGAGATGTATCTCCGTACCATCTACGACCTCGAGGAAGAGGGCGTGGTCCCGCTGCGTGCGCGCATCGCCGAACGCCTCGAGCAGAGCGGCCCGACCGTCAGTCAGACGGTGGCGCGGATGGAGCGCGACGGTCTGCTGATGGTCGCCGGCGACCGTCACCTCGAACTCACCGACAAGGGGCGCGCAATGGCCGTCTCGGTCATGCGCAAGCACCGGCTGGCCGAACGGCTGCTGGTCGATGTCATCGGACTGGATTGGCAGAACGTGCACGCCGAGGCCTGCCGCTGGGAACACGTGATGAGTGAGGAGGTCGAGTTGCGACTTCTCGAGGTCCTCAATCACCCCACCACCTCGCCGTACGGCAACCCGATCCCCGGACTGGACGAACTCGGGGTCAACGGTGGCCAATCCGGCGAGGAGACCCTGATCCGCCTGTCCGACCTGCCCGCCGGACAGGTCTCGGCGGTGGTGGTGCGCCGGCTGTCCGAGCACATCCAGGCCGACCCCGACATCATCGGTCAACTGCGTGAGGCCGGCGTGGTTCCGGACGCACGCGTGGTCGTGGAGACCCGGCCAGGGGTGGTGATCATCTCCGTCCCCGGCCATGAAGCCTTCGAACTGTCCGACGAAATGGCCCATGCGGTCCAAGTGAGGTTGACCTGATATATGAAACTCCTGGTAACCGGCGGTGCCGGATATGTCGGCGGAGTCTGTGCGGAAGTTCTGATCCGCGACGGCCATGAAGTGGTCGTCGTCGATGATCTGTCGACCGGCAATGCCGACGGAGTTCCCAGCGGCGCGAAATTCGTCGAGGGCGACATCACGACCGCCGGTGTGGAGTTGGTCGAATCCGAATCCTTCGACGGTGTACTGCATTTCGCGGCGCAGTCGCTGGTCGGGGAATCGGTACAGCAACCCGAGAAGTACTGGCACGGCAATGTCGTCAAGACCTTCACCCTGCTCGAGGCGCTGCGCCGCGCCGGCACCCCTCGCCTGGTGTTCTCCTCCACCGCCGCCGTCTACGGCGAGCCCGCGCAGGTCCCGATTCCGGAATCGGCCCCCACTGCGCCCACCAATCCGTACGGTGCTTCCAAGCTGGCCATCGACCACGCGATCACCTCGTACGCGAACGCACACGGCTTGGGCGCGACCAGCCTGCGGTACTTCAACGTGGCCGGTGCCTACGGCGGGCTCGGCGAGAACCGCGTGGTGGAAACCCATCTCATCCCCCTGGTGCTGCAAACCGCGCTGGGGCACCGCGATTCGATTTCGGTGTTCGGCACCGACTACCCGACCGCGGACGGTTCGGCGGTGCGCGACTACATCCACATTCGTGATCTCGCCGACGCCCATGTACTGGCGCTGGCCCAGTCGCGGCCCGGCGAACACCGCATCTTCAATCTGGGCAGTGGCACGGGTTTCTCTGTGCGGGAGGTTATCTCGGCTTGTGAGCGGGTTGTCGGCCACCCGATCCGGTCGGTCGACGCGCCGCGCCGCGCCGGCGATCCGGCGGTGCTGATCGCCTCCAGCGCGAAAGCGACCGCCAACCTGGGCTGGCAGCCGGCGCATAACGACCTCGACGAAATCGTCGCCGACGCTTGGGAATTCCTCCGGTCGCTGGGCGAGCGCGCACACAGCGCCCGCTAGCTCCCCCACGGCGGGTGCTGCCATGATGGCGCCCTTCACCACCGCTCTCCGATCGCCCGGGTGAGTGCGGGCACGATCGGGATATCGACACCGAGCCCGGCCGCGGTGTCGCGCCCACTACCGGCAAGTTTGCGAACGTCATCGGGACGCATCCCAGTTCGCAGCGCCGCGTCCAGCAGGTGGGCTATGCGATGGCCCGGATCGGCCGCCAGCGCGGCATCGAACGCCACTCCCGCCAGCGGGCCGTCACCTCGGGTGTAAGCGCTGTAGCCGAAAAGAGTGGCCAGTTCGGCCCGATCGGCGCCGGTGAGGCCGCGGCAGGCCCTGGACCACAGCGTCTCCGCGGCGGCGGCATGCTCGCCCAGCGCCACCGCGAACAGTGCGTCGCGCACCGCCGTATCGCGTACGGCGACCGCCAAATCCGCGATCTCCCGAGCTTCGAGGGTGTCACCCGCGGCGACCGTACCGATCTGCTCCAGCACCATCTTCAGCGCGGCCCGGCTGTACGTGCGTGGTTCACCGGTCCTCACCGCGCGTTCGAATCGACGGCGGGCCACCTCGGCCGCATCCCCGAGCACCGCCTCCACCCGGGCGCACAGATGGGCGTCGGCGGCAACGGCATCGGTCAATTCCGATCGCGACTCCCGAATAGCGCGGCCGTCGAGAACCTGCGCGACCGCGACGGGCGACGCCGACGGATCCAACTGGTCTCCCCGGCTCCGCGAATCCAGCACACTCCACCACGGCGCACCGGCCTCGATATCGGGAACCGCCCAGACGTCGGCGATCGCCACATCCCGCGGCCCGAGCGTCCCGTCCAGGACGCGGATCAGATCGTGATGGCGGCCCGCCCGCCGACCCGCCCGGCCGGGCCGGGGCGCGGTCGCACCGTCATCAACGATCAAGATGACGATCCCCACGGCGTTCTCCTGTCCGCAGATCGCCGCGAGGTGATCGGCCAGGCGCATCCAGCCGCCGCATCCCGGAACATCCAGATCGTGCCGGGCCACGGCGCCGAGATACACCGAATCCGGATAGGTGCGCGACGGCAGCAGCAGGCAGGCCACCACCGACCGGCGTGGCCGGAAACCCAGCAACGCGGGAACCGCCGCGATGAATTCCGCCGGCTCGCTGACCGTCAATCCGCCAGCGCGCCACGGCTTCTCCCCGTCCGGCGCGGTCGCCGAAGCCTCAGCGTCATCGGGCGGCCAGCCGGACGGGGCCGGATTCGGCGATGCCGGTGTGCGGCCCGGGGACCGGTCCGCCGGGCGTTGCTGCCCCGCAGAGCCCGCGTCGCCGTCATCCTCGCCGTCGAATCCCGCCACACCGGCGCGCAGCCAACCACCGCGACCGGCACCTCCGAGTTTTCCGGGGCCGGAGGTTGATCCGAACTCGCGCAGGGGGACCGACTCGCCTTCGCCGGAACCGGTCCGGGCGCCCGGGCGCCGTCCCCGGCATATCGGCCGCAGCGGCGATGCGGGCGCGGTGGAATCGGATGCGGCCGTTGGCCGATGGCCCTGCGGGCCCTCCGACTCGTGGCGCTGCGAGGGTGATACACGGGCCGCGGGAGGGCGGGGCCGACCCGAGGACAGCGGACGGTCGGCGGGCGAAGCGGATCCGGTTGATGTCGTCATGGGTCCACCGTGCTCCGCGGCCGTCACTACCACGGATCGGTCACCTGGGGTTTCACAAACCCTGGGGAGCTTGTGGATCACCCGGGGGACACGCCGTCGGCGCAGGCCGCTCTGTCGGCACCGACTGTTACGGTGGCGCTGGGGAAGAGTGCTTTCAACGCCGCCCTGTCCCCGCTCAGTGCACGATCACCCCAGTGCACCATTACCGCAGTGCTCAATTGCCCAGGGCCCCACTACCTCAGGCCCCATTACCGTTTACGCACATCACCGACCGCGGCCGTGAACACCTGATCCACCGCCGTCGCATCGGGCTGATTCGAACCGAAAGCCATCGTGGTGGCCTGCACACGCACATCGCCGATCTGCGCGAGCAACGTTCGCAGCACCGGATCGGCGCCGCTACCGGCCGGCCCACCCGCGGTGGTGCGGCCGAACGCCAGCGAGTCGTCGGCATCGACCGGTGGGGGCGGCAGCAGTTCGGTGGTGATCGTCCGATCGATCGCCTCGTGCCGCGCCCGCACCGTCTTGCAGCGCGAAAGTCGCTCGCGCGCGGCGGACAACGGCTCGCCGGTGCGAGTCAGGACGACGGTCACGGTCGACCGGCCGTCGGAGCCGGTACCGACCTCTACCCCGGTCGCATTCGGATCGGCGCGCTGCGGGGCACAGTCGGCGGGATCGACCTGTGCGCCCGCGGGTATCGCGGTGAGATCGGCGATTGCGGCGACCGCCCCGTCACCCGTGGGCGTCGCGGTACTGAAATCGGGTGGGAACTGCTGGGCGCCGGGCAGCATCGAGGCCAGATCGGACCCGATACGGCCGGTGATCGCGCCCTCACGGGCCGCCACCGGATGTCCGGGTAACGTCGAACCGCACGCGGCCAGGGCCCAGCTCAGCATCGCGCAGCCGACGACGCGGCTCACCGTCGCGCAGCCGACGACCCGGCCGAGACGGCCTATCCCCGGAACGCCCATCCCCTCACTATGGCCGATGCGACGGTCGCCACCGAATCCGCCACGCCGCGGCGACGGGAATACCGTCGGACGATCCGGAGTTGCCCCCTCCGGTAGGGTGAAACGACAGCCTGCCTCCGGTGCCCGCGATACTCCGCGAGGTGGGAATCCTCAACCGGACCAGCGATTCCCGCGCACCGGAACCGGACGCTCCAGTCGGTACGCCACACGCCGCCGCGTACCCTGGAAGGTGACGCTGTGCGACGATGGTACGTCGAAACCGGAATCGGAAACACTCGAGGCGGATAGGGCTTGACCAGGGAGTTTGCCATATGAGCAGGATGTACGAGCTGGAGTTCCCCGCTCCGCAGCTGTCCTCGGCCGACGGGATGGGCCCGGTGCTGGTGCACGGCTTGGAGGGCTTCACCGACGCCGGGCACGCCGTCCGGCTGGCGACCACACATCTGCGCGAGAGCCTGGAGTCGGAGCTGGTCGCCTCCTTCGACGTCGACGAGCTGCTCGACTACCGCTCCCGGCGTCCGCTGATGACCTTTCAGACCGACCACTTCTCCGACTACGCCGAACCGGAATTGAATCTGTGGGCGCTGCGCGATACGGCCGGAACCCCCTTCCTGCTGCTATCCGGAATGGAGCCGGACCTGCGGTGGGAGAAGTTCGTTACCGCGGTACGGCTGCTGGCCGAACAGCTGGACGTGCGCCGCAGCATCAGCCTCAGCGCCATTCCGATGGCGATTCCGCACACCCGTCCGCTCGGTGTCACCGCGCACAGCAACGACCGCGACCTGATCGGCGACCATCAGCGCTGGCCGGGTGAGCTGCAGGTGCCGGGCAGTGCGTCCTCGTTACTGGAATTGCGGATGGGCCAGCACGGTCACGAGTCCCTGGGTTTCTCGGTGCACGTACCGCACTATCTGGCGCAGACCGCGTATCCCGAGGCCGCCCAGACCTTGCTCGAGAACGTCGCCGCCAACGCCGGACTCGACCTTCCGCTGGCCGCGCTCGGTGAGGCGGCCGCCCGGGTCCGCGAGCAGGTCAATGAGCACATCGACGGCAACTCCGAGGTCGAGACGGTGGTGCAGGCCCTGGAACGCCAGTACGACAGTTTCGTCAGCGCACAGGAACGACGTTCGAGCCTGCTCGCCGGCGAGATCGATCTGCCGACCGGTGAGGAACTGGGCGCCGAATTCGAGCGCTTCCTGGCCGAACAGTCCGACGGGGACGACGACGACGCGTCCTGATCGAGTCCGGGCGCCGCAGGAGGCGTTTCGGCGCGGTCGCGGGCTGCCGGTAGCATGAGCGCACGTGCAGCTGTCCGAATTGGTTCCCGACCGTGCCGTACCCGATGTGGATCCCGACTGGCTGTATGAGACCTTCGCCGAGTGGACCCTGTCCCGGGGGCTGACGCTCTATCCGGCACAGGAAGAGGCCCTGCTCGAGCTGATGACCGGGGCGAACGTCATCCTCGCGACACCGACCGGTTCCGGCAAATCGATGGTGGCCGTGGGTGCGCACTTCGCGGCGTTGAATCGCGGCATGCGCAGCTACTACACCGCACCCATCAAGGCGCTGGTCAGCGAGAAGTTCTTCGCCCTGTGCGAGGTTTTCGGCGCGGACAAGGTCGGCATGGTCACCGGCGACGCCGCGGTCAACCCGAACGCGCCGATCATCTGCGCGACCGCCGAGATCCTGGCGAATCTGGCCCTGCGCGAGGGCGCCGGAGCCGAGGTCGGCCAGGTGGTGATGGACGAATTCCACTACTACGCCGATCCGGACCGCGGGTGGGCCTGGCAGGTGCCGCTGATCGAGCTGCCCGACACCCAATTCCTGTTGATGTCGGCGACTCTCGGCGATGTGGACCAGCTCGCCCGCGACCTGGAGCGCCGCACCGGTCAGCCGAGCGCGATCGTCACCGGCACGCAGCGTCCGGTGCCACTGATGTTCTCGTACGCGCGCACCCCCATCACCGAAACCCTCGAGGAGCTGGTGACCACCAGCCAGGCGCCGGTGTACGTCGTCCACTTCACCCAGGCGGCGGCGCTCGAACGTGCCCAGGCATTGACCAGTGTGAACTTCTCCTCCAAGGCGGAGAAGGAGGCGATCGCGCAGGCACTGGGCGGATTCCGGTTCGCGACCGGATTCGGCAAGACGCTGTCCCGGCTGATCCGCCACGGCATCGGCGTCCACCACGCCGGAATGCTGCCGAAATACCGTCGGCTGGTGGAACGGCTGGCGCAGGAGGGGCTGCTGAAAGTGGTGTGCGGCACCGACACTCTCGGCGTGGGCATCAACGTGCCCATCCGGACGGTGCTGCTGACCGGACTGACCAAATTCGACGGCGTGCGCACCCGCCGGTTGAAGGCTCGCGAGTTCCATCAGATCGCCGGGCGGGCCGGGCGCGCGGGCTACGACACCGTCGGCACCGTGGTGGTGCAGGCGCCCGAACACGAGGTCGAGAACGCCAGGCTGGTCGCCAAGGCCGGTGACGATCCCAAGAAGCTGCGAAAGATCCAGCGCCGCAAACCACCGGAGGGTTTCGTGTCCTGGTCGCAGGACACCTTCGACCGCCTGGTGGCCGCGCAGCCCGAACCGATGGTGTCGCGGTTCAAGGTCACCAATTCGATGCTGCTCAATGTAATCGCCCGGCCGGGAAACTGTTTCGATGCGATGCGCCATCTGCTCGAGGACAATCACGAGCCGCGGGCGGCGCAGCGCCGGCATATTCTGAAGGCGATCCGGCTGTATCGCGCGTTACTCGATGCCGGAGTGGTGCAGCAACTCGACGAACCCGATGCCACCGGACGCCGGGCGCGGTTGACGGTCGACCTGCAACGCGATTTCGCCCTCGATCAACCGCTGTCGCCGTTCGCGCTGGCAGCGCTGGAACTGCTTGACAAGTCCGATCCGGGCTACACACTGGATGTGGTGTCCATCATCGAAGCCACGCTGGAGGATCCACGCCAGTTGCTGCTCGCCCAGCAGCACCGGGCGCGCGGTGCGGCGATCAACGAGATGAAGGCCGACGGCATCGAATACGACGAGCGTATGGAGCTGATCGAGGACATCACCTGGCCCACACCGCTGGCCGAGCTGATCGAGCCCGCCTTCGAAACCTATCGGGCCGGACATCCCTGGGTCTCCGAGTTCAGCCCGTCGCCCAAGGCCGTGGTGCGCGAGATGATCGAGCGGTCAATGACTTTCGCCGAACTGGTGTCGGAGTACGAACTGGCCCGGTCGGAGGGGGTCGTACTGCGTTACCTCGCCGATGCCTATCGCGCGCTGCGCCGGACCGTTCCCGAGTCCGCCCGCACCGAGGAACTCGGCGACATCACCGAATGGCTGGGTGAGCTTGTGCGGCAGGTCGATTCGAGCCTGCTCGACGAATGGGAGCAGCTCGCCGACCCAGGCGCCGAAACCGATGCCGACCAGGTCGCGTTCGGCGCCGAGACGGTCCGGCCGATCACCGGGAACGAACGAGCCTTCCGGGTCATGGTGCGCAACAGCATGTTCCGGCGTATCGAGCTCGCCGCGCGCCGACAGTGGAACACGCTCGACGATTTCGGCGACGGCCCGGACTGGGAGCGCGAATTGGCTCCGTACTTCGCCGAGTACGAGACGATCGGCACCGGCCCCGACGCCCGCGGACCGGCACTGTTCCGTGTCGAGACGGTCGAAGGGTTCTGGCGGGTACGCCAGATCGTCGACGATCCCGCCGGCGACCACGGCTGGTCGATTCAGGCCGTGGTCGACCTGGCCGAATCCGATGCCGCCGGTGAGGTGGTCTTCGACGAGATGACGGTGAACGCCGGATGACCGCCGCCACCCCCGATACGAGTGTCCGCCGCCGAAAACCCATGTCCCGCACGCTGATACTCTCTCGCCCGCTGCCCGGGGCGGGAGACTACCGAGACGAAAGCGAGTTCCCTTAGATTGATCGGCACACACGCGCCCGAGTCACCTTTCCTCGTCATCGATCTCGACCGGGTGCGCGGCAACGTCCACGCCCTGCGCGCGGCGATCCCCTCCGCGCGAATAAGATTCGCGGTCAAGGCCTCCCCGATTCCGGAGATCATCTCCCTGCTCGAGGCCGTCGGCGCCGAATTCGATGTGGCGAGTATCGGCGAAGTCGAGCAATGTGTGCGCCTGGGTGTGGATCCGGCCCGGCTCTGCTATGGCAATCCGATCAAGAAGGCTGCTCATATCGGTGCGGCCTATGCGGCCGGGGTACGCCGGTTCGCCTCCGACACCGAGGACGATCTGGCCCGGATCGCCGAATACGCGCCGGGCTCCGGGGTGGAGTGCCGTTTCCTGCCCAGTGCGCCCGATTCGCAGACCCCGTTCGGCACCAAATTCGGTTGTGCGCCAGGCGAAGCGGTGCGCCTGCTGGCGCGGGCGCGCGATCTCGGTCTGCGGGTGATCGGGCCGTATTTTCACGTGGGTTCACAACAATTGAATCCGCTCGCCTGGGAGATCGGGATCGGGCAGTGCGCCGCGATCGCGGACGCGCTGGCGGTCAAGGATATCGCGGTGGAATCGGTGAATATCGGTGGTGGCCTGCCGATCTCGTATTCCGACCCGGCGCCGGAACTGGCGGATCTGGGCTCGGTGATCACCACCGCGGCACGCGCCCTGCCCGCGCAGACCGAACTCGTGGTCGAACCCGGCCGCGCCTTGACCGGTAACGCCGGCGTCATCCACGGCGAGGTGGTGAACGTGCGCATCGCGCCGGACGGGCGGCGCTGGGTGTATCTCGATATCGGCCGCTACAACGGCTTGGCCGAGACCGAGAACGAGTACATCGCGTACCGCATCGAGACCGATCGCGACGGCGAACCCTGTGACGAAGCGGTCATCGCGGGCCCGACCTGCGACGGAGACGATGTCCTGTACCAACGCACGCGAGTCCTGCTGCCGACCGCGTTGCGCGCCGGTGATCGGATTCGAATCCTCGGAACCGGTGCCTATACGGCGAGTTATTCGTCGGTGTCCTTCAACGGTTTTCCGCCTTTGACTGTGCATGTCATCGGCGCTGAGCGAGAGTGAGTTTGCCCATGACGGCGGATTTCACCGGCTGGCATGTGCTGGCCGAGTTCGGTGGTGTCGACGTAGCCCTCTGCGACGATCTCGGACGACTGGAACAGGCGCTGCGAGATTCGCTGCTCGCGGCGGGCGTAACGGTGTGCGAGGTGGTGCACAAGAAGTTCGAACCGCACGGGGTCACCGTGCTGGCACTGCTGTCGGAGTCACACGCGTCGATCCACACCTACCCGGAATCGGGAGATGTCTTCGTGGACGTATTCACCTGCGGCAGTGCGGGTTCCGGCGCCACCAAGGCGGCGGACCTGCTGCGCGACGCGCTGGCGCCGGAATCGGTGCACATGGAGGTCGTGCAGCGCGGGCACAACGCCCGGCGGGTGCACGAACCACTCGGCGCCGGTCTGACCCGGGTCTGGGATCTGTCCGAGGTGATCGTCGACGCGCGAACCCCGTTCCAGCACATGGTGATCGGGCGCACCGAACAGGGCGTCTCATTGTTCTCCGACGATGATCGCCAATCCACGGAGTTCTCACAGCTGACATATCACGAGGCTATGCTGGTACCGGCTTATGCCTTGGCGGCCGAACTCGACAATGTGCTGATCATCGGCTCCGGTGAGGGGGTGGCGAGCCAGATGTCGGTGGCCGCCGGGGCGGGCAGGGTCGATCACGTCGATATCGACCGGATGGAGGTGGAGTTGTGCGCGCGGCATCTGCCCTACGGCTACACCCCTGCCGATCTGGCGGCCGCCGAGCGCGGGGACGGTGCGATCCGCATGCACTTCGCCGACGGCTGGGATTTCCTTGCCGAGGCCGAATCCGCGGGCACCCGCTACGACGTGATCGTCATCGACCTGCCCGATGAGCGGGTCGAGCAGGCCCAGCACAACCGCCTGTACGAGACGGAGTTCCTCACCCGGTGCCGGTCACTGCTGGCCGCGGGCGGCGTGCTGGCGGCGCAGGCCGGTTGTCCCACGATGTGGCGTAACGAAACCCTGAAGCGGTCGTGGCGGCGTTTCGCCGACCTGTTCACGACGGTGGTGCCCTACGGCAGTGACGAACACGAGTGGACCTTCCTGTTCGGTGTCACCGAGTACATCGACGATCCGGTCGAACGGATGTGCCGCAGGATCGGCGAACTGCCGTACCGCGCCGAAACCGTGGACGCGCGAGCGCTGCGCCGGGGCGCCGTCGAACCGCACGGGCTGCGCCGCCTCGCCGCGCGCGCCTGACC
>JAFMQT010000249.1 GCA_017354515.1 Nocardia sp.
CGCCGGTGGCGCCGGCATCGACTACATCCGCGACCGGCTCAGCGAACATGCCACCCTGTTCCCGCTGGCCACTCCCCTGATGCTGGATTGGCTGACCGATCGGATCGCGGGTGTTCCGTTCACCGCGACCGGAACCCGGACGATCTGGTCCGTCGCCGCGAATCCGGGGCACTGGCGCGGACTGCTCTCGATGGCCGATACCGCGGCCCGGATCCTGCTCGGCCGGCCGCTGCGCCCGCGGCGCGAACCGCACCTGCCCGACGAACGACGACTGGCGGCCTGACCCGGTAATTTCAGCGGCCGGGCGCCCGGTTCGAGCCCTCGGATGCCGCATTGATCATCGAATACTGGACAATGGACGTTGTGAACGACGCCGTGAACCACACCACCAAGTCGGTTCCGGAGCCGCGACCTGCCATCGACGGAGCAGTTCCGGATCCCCGCCACCGGGGCGGCGAATCGGCGCGCCTGTATCCGCGCGTGACGAGTTTCCGATCCCGTCGTGGCGCACTGACCGCGACCCAGCAGCAATCGTGGGACCGGACCTGGCCGCGGATCGGCCGGGATGTCGACGATGAACCGCTCGACACCGCCGCCTGGTTCGGCCGCACCGCCCCGCTCATCATCGAGATCGGCTGCGGAACGGGCACCGCGACGGCCGCGATGGCGCAGGCCGAACCCGAATTCGACCTGATCGGCATCGAGGTCTACAAGCCCGGCCTCGCCCAGCTGGTGCAGCGCATCGAGCGAGAAGGCATCCAGAACATCCGGCTGCTGCGCGGCGACGCGGTCGATGTGCTGGAACATATGATCGCGGAGAACTCGCTGGCCGGGGTGCGCGTCTTCTTTCCGGACCCGTGGCCCAAGGCGCGCCATCACAAACGCCGCCTGCTGCAACCGGCGACCCTGTCGCTGATCGCGAGCCGGCTGCGCCCGGGCGGAATTCTGCATGTGGCCACCGACCACGCCGGCTATGCCGAACATATCGCCGAGGTCGGCGCCGGCGAACCCGCGCTGGTCGGGCTCAACGAGGCCACCGGCGGTGATCCGAGCCGACTCGGCGACGCCGCGATAATCGGCCTGGAACGTCCGGTGACCAAATTCGAAGGTAAAGCCCATCGAGCCGGGAGCGCCATCACCGAGTTCATATGGGGGAAGATCTAGGTATGAGTGTCAGGGAGATGGCCCCGGCCCAGAACAACCCAGCGGACGGCGACCTCGGTGACCGATCCGAGGCCGGTGCGGCGCCACCGACTCCGTTGGAGACGCCCGCCTCCTCGGCCTCCGAACCCGCCGGCGTGCGGCGGGTGCTGCTGGTGTGGGACGCGCCGAATCTCGATATGGGATTGGGCGCCATTCTGGGCGGCCGGCCTACCGCCGCCTACCGGCCCCGATTCGACGCGCTGGGCCGCTGGTTGCTGACCCGCACCGCGGAATTGTCGGCGGGCAGCCGACAGCGGATCGAGCCCGAGGCGACCGTCTTCACCAATATCGCCCCCGGCACCGCCGATGTGGTGCGGCCCTGGGTGGAGGCACTGCGCAACGTCGGCTATGCGGTGTTCGCCAAACCCAAGGTCGACGAGGACTCCGACGTCGACAACGATATGCTGGCACATATCCGGTTACGCCGGTCCGGAGGCGGTTTGGCCGGTGTCATGGTCGCCTCCGCGGACGGACAGGCCTTCCGCGAACCACTCGAGGAAGTTGCCGCGAGCGGAGTTCCGGTTCAGGTTCTCGGTTTCCGCGAGCACGCGAGTTGGGCGGTCACGTCCGATAGTCTCGAGTTCGTCGATCTCGAGGAAATCCCGGGTGTGTTCCGCGAACCGCTGCCGCGGGTAAGCCTCGACTCGTTGCCCGACGAGGGAGCGTGGCTGCAGCCCTTCCGGCCGCTGTCCGCCCTGCTCACCTCCCGCCCCGCCCAAGGAGTCGCGTAGTGTTCACCCGCTGGGGCGAGCTGGTTTACAAGTTCCGTTTCCTCGTACTCGGCGTATCGGTCGCCGCGCTGCTGGGCCTGGGCGCATACGGGTTGGGGCTGGAGAACCATCTCAGTTCCAGCGGCTGGTTCGATCCGGGAGCCGAGTCCTCCCAGGGGGCGGTCCTGCACGATCAGACCTACGGCCGCGACCACATGTCCGATGTGATCCTGCTGTACACCGCGCCCGACGGTAAGACCATCGACGATCCGGCCTTCGCGAAAAAGGTCACCGACAGTCTCAACAGCCTGCCGAAGAACAACCCGGATCAGATCTCCAAGGTCAACATCGCCTACTGGAAGACCGCGACCGGCGATTGGGTGCCCTCGGTCGCCGGGAGTCCGGACAAGCAGCACGCCTTCGCCACCCTCGCCATCAAGGGCGACGGTGATACCGAGGTGATGAACAACTTCCGGGCGGTCAAGGACCAGTTCTCGATTCCCGATGTCAAAGTCCAGGTAGCGGGCATGCAGCCGGTGGCCGGCACCTTGAACGACACCATCGCCGCCGACCAGAAGCGGATGGAACTGCTGGCCATCCCGCTCGTCGGTTTGCTGTTGTTCTTCATTTTCGGCGGTGTGGTGGCCGCGGCGCTGCCGCTGATCGTGGGCGGTCTGACCATTGTCGGCGCCAATGGCATCGTGATGGGCATCACCCATGTCGCGGAGGTTAATTCGTTCGTCGGCGCGGTGGTCTCGATGATCGGCCTGGGTCTGGCGATCGACTACGGACTGTTCATCGTCAGTAGATTCCGCGAGGAAATGGCGGAGGGCTACGCGCCCAGAGCAGCGGTGCGCCGGTCGGTGATGACGGCGGGGCGCACGGTCACCTTCTCGGCCACCATGATCATCGCCGCCAGCGCGGGCATGCTGCTGTTTCCGCAGGGCTTCCTGAAATCGGTCGCCTACGGCACCATCGCGGCGGTCTTGCTGGCCGCGCTGGCCTCGATCACGATACTGCCCGCCATGCTGTCGATTCTCGGCCACCGGGTGGACTGGCTCGGACTCAAATGGCTGCGCAAGTCCAAGACCGCGGAAGAGGTCGAATCGGGCTTCTGGGGCCGGATGACCCAGTGGGTGATGAAGCATCCCCTGAAGATCGCGGTACCGCTGTGCATCATTCTGCTACTGCTGATCATTCCGGTGAAGAATCTGAAGTTCGGCGGGATCAGCGAAACCTATCTGCCGCCGGACAATCCGACCCGCGTAGCTCAGGAGGACTTCGACCGGATCTTCCCCCTGCGCCAGACCGATCCGGTGCAGCTGACCATCGTCACCGACAAGTCCTCGAATATTCAGCCGGTCCTGAACGAGGCGAGTCAGGCTCCCGGCCTGCTGAACAAGTTCAGCACCCCCGGAACCCCGCCCGATAACTCGGATGTGTGGTTCTCCGAGGCGCAACTCACCAAGGGCGCCAACATCGACGACGTCACCTCGTATCTGCGTTCGATTCCGCTACCGGACGGGGTGCAGTTGATGGTCGGCGGGCAGCCGATCCTGATGCAGGACAGTATTCATTCGCTGATGTCGCGGCTGCCCATCATGATCGCGATGGTCGTGCTGGTGACCACACTGCTGATGTTCCTGTCCTTCGGATCGCTGGTACTACCGATCAAGGCCGCGCTGATGAGCGCGCTCGGTCTCGGGTCCACATTGGGCATTCTGACCTGGATATTCATCGACGGTCACGGCGCCGGCCTGCTGAATTTCACCCCGCAGCCGATCATGTCACCGGTACTGGTGCTGATCATGGCGGTGATCTACGGCCTATCCACCGACTACGAGGTATTCCTGCTCTCCCGCATGGTGGAGGCGCGCGCCCAGGGAGCCAGTACCACCGAGGCGGTGCGCAGCGGTACCGCGCAAACCGGGCGAATTATCACCGCGGCGGCGCTGATCCTGTTCGCCGTGGTCGGCGCGTTCGCCTTCTCCGATCTGGTGATGATGCAGTACATCGCCTACGGCATGATGTCGGCGCTACTCATCGACGCGACCGTACTGCGGATGCTGCTGGTCCCGGCCACCATGAAACTCCTCGGCGACGACTGCTGGTGGGCCCCGAACTGGATGAAGCGCATTCAGCGCAAGATCGGCCTGGGCGAGCCCCTGCTCAACGATGAGCGTCCCGGTACCGGTGAGCTGGTGGATCTGGTCAAGACCACGCCGGTCACCGATCCGGCCACCATGCAACTACCGCTGCTGCCCGACGGCACCGTCAAGATGCCCAAGAAGCCGCGGCGGTTGAAGTTCCTGCGGGTGGATCCCGAGGCACCGACCGAGCAACTCGCCACGATCGATCCGGAGGCGGCCGGTTCACGGGGACCGCGAGCGCGGCGCCCGGAGGACACTCCGGATCCGAAATCCGCTGGTCGATCCGCGAATTCCGATATCGAGGCAACCGATTCGGAGGAGTCCGCCGGAACCGATGAGGAATCTGCCGGGGTCGATGGACAGACCACCGGTGAGCCGGCGAAGACGACCAAGCGGAAGCGGTTCATCTTCCGCCGCGCTGGCGATGACTCAGATACGCCACCGGCTGATTCGGGCGACGATAAGGCCGAAGAGAAGTCCGAAAAGTCTGATCCTGCTATCAGCGACACCGACGACAAGGTGACGGGTCCATCCGGACCATCCGGGAGGTCCGGCCCGGCCGAGCGCCCGGGCGCACCCGCCCAGCCGCGGCCACTCGCATCGCGGCAGCAAACCCCGGGTATCCGTCCGGGCCGGGTCCAACCGCCGTCCGGTCGGCCGGCACCGCAGCAGCCCCCGTCACCCCAGCAGCCCCCGTCACCCCAGCAGCCCTCGGACGGCCCCCAGCGGCCCTTCGACGGGTTCGGCGGATCCGATTCCACCGAATCTCGCGGAACCTACGGAACACCGCCCGCGGGGTCCGGAGACTTCCGGAATCCGCCGCCTCCGCCGATGCGGCCGTCGGTATCGCTGCCGGGTGCATCCCGGCAGCGCGATGGACAGCAGCGCGATGAACCGCGTACCCCGGAGGTAGCGCGTCCCGGTATGCCGCCGCGCACGGTTCCGCCGCGGGACGGCGGACCGGACGCTCCCGGTTCGGGACCGCAGAACTTCGCGCCGGGCGGTGCCACGCCCCCGAGTGCTCCCCCCGACTCGATACCGCGGGTTATGCGGCCTGGCGGTCAGGACCGGTCCAAGCTGCCGCCGCATCCGTCGGTGCGAGCCCAGTTGTATCGGCCGGACGCGCACCAGAACGAATCCGGCCCGTCCACCCCGAGCACGGATCCCGCATCGAATCCGATCGGCCCGGCCGCTCGCTCCGCGGAATCCGAGACGACTCCGGCCACCGATGAGGGCGGCTACAACTCGGACGCGGACCGTCAGGCGGCGGCCGATCTGAAGGCGGCGTGGACCGGGAAGGCTCCGGCACAAACCGAATCCGAGTCCGAGCACCAAGGCGCATCGGGATTCGCCGCACCGGCCGACCCCGGCGCCCACCCCCCCGCCGATCGCAAGTCCCCCGCCGATCGTCAGCCCCCGGCTGGGCGACCGGCACCCGCCGAACCGTCCCCCTGGGTGGCGCCGGCGGAGCGGTCGTACCCCAACATCCCGCGCCGAAAGCCGGCTCCGCCGCGCCAGGCCGGCCCGCACGACATCACCGAGTCGATCGCCCCGGGCCCGGGCCCTTCGGGCGACCCGCGATTCCGCCCGGAGGTGCCGGGCGGCGCAAACTCCGGTGCCCCGGAGGACCGGGCCGGAGGGCGCCGTGCGGGCGAATCCCCGTGGGAGGCACCGGGATCGGCGGGGCATCCGCCTACCGGTCCGGGTAGCCGGGGCCAGCACGCCGCACCCCCCGGAACGCAGCCCATGCGTCAGGCCGCACCCGGACCGCATCCGCAGGGTTCATCGCACTCCCGCCCGGTACCGGAGGAGGACGACGCGGACTCGAGCGGGGAGCAGCACCGGTTCCGCGCCGACGAGCAGTACCGCGCCGACGACAAGCCCCCCACGCAGGGGTCCGGTGCCGATCGCAACAATATCGAGCAGTGGATGGCCGACCTGCGCTCATCGCGCCGCCAGAACCGCGACTGACGACGCACGAGAGGTGGCCGGGAGAACGGTGATCCTCCCGGCCACCATCGAATCTCGTAGCCACCGGGGAATCCTCCCGGCCACAACCGTTTTCGATCAGGAACCGACGACGTCGCGGGCGCGGCCGACGAGCAGCGGATCCGCCGGCGTGACGATTTCGGTGTCCTTGTTCTCGTATTCGAACAGGCCCAGGACATGCCGCATGGCATTGAGCCGGGCACGCTTCTTATCGTTGCTCTTGACCACGGTCCAGGGGGCGTAGTCGGTGTCGGTGTGGGCGAAGTTCTCTTCCTTCGCGGCGGTGTAGTCGTCCCACTTGTCCAAGGAGGCCAGGTCCATCGGCGAGAGCTTCCACTGCCGGACCGGATCGACCTGGCGGATCGCGAATCGGGTGCGCTGCTCGAGCGGCGACACCGAGAACCAGAATTTGACCAGCGTGATGCCGTCGTCGATCAGCATCCGCTCGAACAGCGGCACCTGCGTCATAAACCGCCGATGCTGCTCCTCGGTGCAGAACCCCATCACCCGCTCGACCCCGGCGCGGTTGTACCAGGAACGATCGAACAGCACGAGCTCGCCGGCGGCCGGCAGATGCTCCACGTACCGCTGGAAGTACCACTGGGTTTGCTCTCGGGTGGTCGGCTTCTCGAGTGCGACGACCCGGGCTCCGCGCGGATTGAGATGTTCCATGAACCGTTTGATGGTCCCGCCCTTGCCGGCCGCGTCCCGTCCTTCGAAGACGATCACCAGGCGCTGGCCGGTGGACTTGATCCAGTTCTGCAGTTTCAGCAGTTCGATCTGCAGCAGCCGCTTGTCGATCTCGTATCGATGCCGATGCAGGCG
>JAFMQT010000606.1 GCA_017354515.1 Nocardia sp.
CGGCGGCCATTTCGACGTCGACGAGTACGAACGGCACATCCTCGGCGAAGCCCGGCAGGAACGGGCGCCGGATCACCGTCCACGAACGCACCACCCCCGCACCGTCGACCGCGACGAACTCTAACGCCGGATCAGTGCTGTGGCAGTGCGGGCACACCGCGTCCGGTGGCATCGTGAACTCACCGCAGCGGGCACATCGGGGTATGGTCAGCACGCCGTCGGCCGCGGCGTTCCAGAAGGGTGCGGACTGTTCATCGGGCACCGGGAGCGGGCGAGTCATGGGATGACCCCCGACTGTTTGAGCGCGGTGATGCGATCCCAGTCGTAGCCGAGTTCGCTGAGCACCGATTCGGTGTGCTCACCGTGTTCGGGTGCGCGACGTAAAGGCGGTCCGGCACTGTCGAATTGGACCGGAACCGCGGGCAGGCGGTAGTCCCCGCCGTCGTGTTCGACCTCCCCGATGTAGTCGTTGGCGATCACCTGCGGATCGTCGACGACTTCGGAGATGGAGCGGATCGGCGCCCACGGTGCGTCGAAATCCGACAGCAGTTCGCACCATTCGTCCATGGTGCGGCGGGCGAATTCGGCATCGAGTTCGGCCACCAGGGCCGCGCTGTGGGTGCGCCGGGCGCCGGTGTCGTTGAATCGGGGGTCGGCGGCCCAGTCGGGGCGGTCGACCAGTTCACAGAACCGCGGCCAGTACCGATCCCCCTGCAGGAACATCAGCTGGATATGGCGGTCGTCCTTGGTTCGATAGGTCGAGGTCAGCGGATTGACCTGGGGTCCGCGCCCGCGCACCGGCGTCACCTCGCCGTCGTTGAGGGCCGCCAGCACATCCGAGGACAGGGTCCACATGGCCGTCGCCAGCAGCGAAACATCAACCACCGCACCCGCACCCGTGCGTTCGCGGCGCAGCAGAGCCGCCGACATCGCGAAGGCCAGGGCCATCGCGCCGTTGCGGTCGCCCATCGCCCCGCGCTGGCTGATCGGATAGTCACGTTCGGCCGGAGTCAGGGTGTGGGCCAGTCCGCCCCGCGCCCAGAACGCCGAACTGTCGTAACCGGGCAGGTCGGCGTCGGGGCCGCGGGCGCCGAAACCTGTTCCGCGCGCGTAGATCAGGCGGGGGTAACGCTGCCGCAGTGCGTCCGCGTCCAGTCCGAGCCGGGTCAGCGCGCCGGGGCGCAGACTGGTCAGGAAGATATCCGCCGACTCGAGCAGTTCGAACAGGACCGCGCTCCCCTCCTCGGTGCGCAGATCCAGTGCGATGGACCGTTTGCCCCGATTGGCAAGGGCCATCGAAAGATTCACTCCGCCGCGGTCGGTGCCGATGCCTTGGGTCGCCAGTCCGCGGTAGGGATCGCCGTCGAGGCGCTCGATCCGGATGACGTCGGCGCCCCAATCGGCCAGACAGGCCCCGGCGACCGGGACGAACACCCACTGGGCCAGCTCGACCACCCGCACCCCCGTGAACGCGCCTTCCATGCGCCCTCCTCGATCGGCCCGTCGAGCCGGATCAGCACTCGGATGAATGCGTCTATTCTAGTTCAAACGAGAGTGCCATTCTACTGTTACTAGGGAGTTCAATTAGATGGCAGCAGGGTTGGCAGCCGATGACAGTCGGCGGACTGCCACTCCGGCGGCGTGCCGCCATAGGCCGGGATGGCCGAGCCGCACGCTCGGGTGAGCAGGTCCAGGCCGTCGTCCCGGGTCAGGAACCGCCGCCCCACATCGTCGCGCACGGCCGCGATCATCTCGGCGGTGTAGTCGTCGTGGGTCGGGTACAACTGCCGCAGTCGTTGCGGTGGTAACGGTGTCGTGGTCCCCGCGCCGATGCACAGGCTGCCGTCGTAGCCGGCGACCGGAACGGTAATCGGGGCCAATCGCACACCGCCGACGGCGTTTCCGTGACCGTCACGGGCTATCGCGGCCGGCGCGCCCAGAATGGCCGCGGCGTTGAGCCCGCCCAGGACCGGGTCGATCGCCCCACTCAACTGCGACAGCGGCGCCGCGGCCGGGGGCATCGGATCGACCGCCCGCTCGACCCCGGTGAACCGCAGCGGTGGGGCCGCCGGTGCCGGGACGGCGCGTGCGGTCCATGCCTCCACATCGGCGAGGGCGGCGTCGAGCACATAGCGGCGCGGGAACTCGTCATTGCCCGCGCAGGTCAGCGACGGCCCCGGCCCTTCCTGACCGTAAGCTCCGATCGACGCGTCGACGGCCTGCTGCTGAGCCCCCGAGCGCAGCGGCGTGCCGAGCAGGCTGTGCCCGGCCCAGCCGGCCGCGTCGGCGATCAGGAAGTGATCGGTGTGCGCGAGCCCGGCCACCGACCACGCCACATGGTTCGGACCGGCCACAGGCCCACTTCGCGCGGACTCCTCACTCCAGACCGTGATCGTCGGCACCCGATACGAATTCGGTTCGGCGGTATGACCATCGGCGTCGATGACGAACCCGTCGACCAGCCTCGCGGCGCGATCGGCGCCGGTGGAGATGTAGTTGTCCAACGCGATCGCCGACTGCGACTCCCCGATCG
>JAFMQT010000250.1 GCA_017354515.1 Nocardia sp.
ACGAACCGATCCAATAGACCTGTCCAGGAGATTGCCATGGCCCGCTGGCCCAAACCCGCCGAGGGTAGCTGGACTCAGCACTACCCCGAACTCGGCACCGAACCGATGTCCTACGAGGATTCGATCTCCCCGGAGTTCTTCGAACTCGAACGGGAGGCCATTTTCAAGCGCACCTGGCTGAATGTCGGGCGCGTAGAACAACTTCCGCGCACGGGCAGCTACTTCACCAAGGAGATCGCGGTCGCGCACACCTCGGTGATCGTGGTCCGCGACCGCGACGGCAGTGTGAACGCCTTCCACAACATCTGCCGCCATCGCGGAAACAAACTGGTGTGGAACGAATTTCCGCGCGAGGAGGTCGCCGGCACCTGCCGCAACTTCACCTGTAAGTATCACGGCTGGCGCTACGGCCTCGACGGTGCGCTGAACTTCGTGCAGCAGGAAGAGGAGTTCTTCGACCTGGACAAGTCGAGCCTGGGCCTGGCGAAGGTGCACTGCGAGGTGTGGGCCGGGTTCATCTTCATCAATCTGGACAAGGGGCAACCTCGGCAGACGCTGCGGGAATTCCTCGGCCCGATGGTCCTGGGCCTGGAGGGCTATCCGTTCGACCAGCTCACCGAACGGTTCACCTACCGCTCCGAGGTCGGCGCCAACTGGAAGCTCTACATGGACGCCTTCCAGGAGTTCTACCACGCGCCGATCCTGCACGGTAAGCAGACGCCGGACAACTACACCGCCGCCGCGGCACAGGCGGGATTCGAGGCCCCGCACTATCGGCTCGACGGCCCGCATCGGCTGGTCAGCACCTCCGGTGTGGTCACCTGGGAACTCGATCCGACCATGCGCAAACCGATGGAGGACATCACCCGAGGTGGTCTGTTCGGACCGTGGGACGTGCCGGATCTGGGCAAGATGCCCGACGGGCTGAACCCGGCCCGCTGCGAGCCGTGGGGTCTGGACTCGTTCCAGCTGTGGCCCAACTGGACGATCCTGGTCTGGTCCAGCGGCTGGTACCTGACCTACCACTACTGGCCGACCTCGTACAACACCCACACGTTCGAGGGCAACCTGTATTTCGTTCCGTCGAAGTCCGCGCGGGACCGGGTGGCGCACGAGATGACCGCGGTCACGTTCAAGGAATACGGACTGCAGGACTCGAGCACCCTGGAGGCCACCCAGCTGATGCTGGAGTCGCGGGCGGTGAGCACCTTCCAGCTCAACGATCAGGAAATCCTGCTACGGCATCTGCACAAGGTCGCCGGTGACCATGTCGATGAATATCTGCGCGAGCGCACGGAGGTGAAGACCCGATGACACTGCTGCCCGAGGAGTTCTCCGATCTCGAGCCGTTCGCCGAGAAATGGTCTCTGGCAACCGAATCCGAGCGGTACGCCCAGCGCCTGGCCAGCACCATGGCCGAGATGCAGGCCTTCTACGACGCCATCACCCCGCGTGCGGAGGCGGCGCTGGCCTACTGTGACGGTTTCGATCTGCAGGACATGCCCGAACCGGCGCTCAATCTGCTGTACCTGCTGTACTCGATGATTCAGGCCTCGTTCCCGGTGGAGGTCTGGCGCCAGCCGCGCATCCCCGATACCGGTGTGGCGGCACTGAATTGCGTTGTGGAGCCGGTGCCATGAGTGAGACGACAGTACTGCGCGCCGCCCGCTGGGTGGACGTCGAGACCGGCCAGGTACACACGCCGGCTGTCATCGTCGTCGAGGACAATCTGATCAGCGCCGTCGATCCGGCGGAGGTTCCGGCGGGAGCGACCGAGGTCGACCTCGGCGACCTCACCCTGCTGCCGGGGTTGATGGATATGGAGATCAATCTCCTGATCGGCGGCCCCGACACCCCCACCGGCCTGCCGAATCCGATGCACGGTGTGCAGGACGATCCGGTGTACCGGACGCTGCGGGCCACCCACAATGCGCGCACCACCCTGCACGCAGGGTTCACCACGGTCCGCAACCTCGGGCTGATGGTCAAGACCGGCGGCTATCTGCTGGATGTGGACCTGAACCGCGCCATCGAACAGGGCTGGGTGGAAGGTCCGCGGATCGTCTCGGCCGGGCACGCCATCACCCCGACCGGCGGACATCTGGATCCGACCATGTTCCAGCGGCTGGCACCCTACATCATGCCGGTGAGTCTGGAGGAGGGCCGGGCGAACGGTGTTCCGCAGGTCCGCGAATCGGTGCGCTACCAGATCAAATACGGTGCGGGCGTGATCAAGATCTCGGCCTCGGGCGGGGTCATGTCACACGGCACCATCGCCGGCGCGCAACAGTATTCCGACGAGGAACTGGCCGCGATCGTCGACGAGGCGCACCGCGCCGGTATCCGCACCGCCGCGCACGCGCACGGCGACGCCGGTATCCGCGCCTGCGTCAAGGCCGGTGTCGATTGCATCGAGCACGGATCGCTGGCCAGTGACGACACCCTGCAGATGATGCTCGACGCCGGCACCTTCCTGGTGCCGACGAGCTATCTGTCCGAGGGACTGGATGTGTCCAAAGCCGCTCCGGCACTGCAGAAGAAGGCCGCCGAGGTCTTCCCGAAGGCCCGGGAAACCCTGCGCAAGGCGATCAAGATGGGCGTCAAGATCGCCTGTGGCACCGACGCGCCCGCCGTCCCGCACGGCGATAACGCCAAGGAGCTGTGGGCGCTGGTGGACCGGGGGATGACCCCGGCCCAGGCGCTGAAGGCGGCGACGGTCACCAGCGCCGAACTCATCGACGTCGACGACCGGGGAAAGCTGGCGCCGGGACTGCTGGCCGACATCATCGCGGTGCCGGGCGATCCGACCGCCGACATCACCACACTGCAGGATGTGCGGTTCGTGATGAAGGACGGCCGCATCGTCAAGCAGGCGTGAAAAGTCCAGCTCCGCACCGATATTCACGGGAGATCTGATATGTCCAGCCAGACAGTGGTGTCGTCGCTGTACATCGGCGGCCAGTGGGCGAGCCCCGCCACCACCGACACCTTCGACGTCATCAGTCCGCACACCGAGCAGCCGATCGGCCGCGTCCCGGAGCCGTCGACGGCAGATATCGACGCGGCGGTCGCCGCGGCCCGCACCGCCTTCGACCAGGGGCCGTGGCCGCGTCTGGATCCGGCCGAGCGGATCGCGGCGGTGCGGCGGCTGGCCGAGATCTACCAACCCCGCCAGGAGGAACTCGCCCAGCTCATCACCGGTGAGATGGGCGCGCCGATCACCTTCTCGCGCTCCGCGCACGCGCTGCTGCCCTGGGCCATGATCGGTGCGCTCGCCGACGTGGCGGCCGACCATCCGTGGTCGCAGACCCGGCCCGGGCGGTTCGGTGGCACCGTGAGTGTGCACAAGGAACCGGTCGGGGTGGTCGCGGCGATCATTCCGTGGAATATGCCGATGTTCCTGACCGTCGCGAAGTTGATTCCGGCGTTGCTGGCGGGCTGCACCGTGGTGCTCAAACCGTCGCCGGAGACGGCGCTGGACGCCTATGTGATGGCCGAGATGCTCGATCAGGCCGGGCTGCCGCCGGGTGTGGTCAGCATCCTGCCCGGCGGCCGGGAGGCCGGCCGACATCTGGTCTCCCACGCCGGTGTCGACAAGGTCTCGTTCACCGGCTCCACGGCCGCCGGTCGACAGGTCGCCGCGGCTTGTGGTGAAGGGTTGCGCCGGGTGAGCCTGGAACTGGGCGGCAAATCGGCGGCGCTGGTGCTCGACGACGCCGATCCCGAAACCGTGGCGAACGGGATCACCGTCGCCGGACTGATGAACAGCGGCCAAGCCTGTGTGGCGCAGACTCGGATTCTGGTGCCGCACAACCGGACCGGTGAGTTCACCGACGCGCTGGCGGCGATGGTGGGCGGACTGGCCGTGGGTGACCCCTTCGATCCCGCCACCCAGGTCGGGCCGATGGTGGCCCAGCGTCAGCAGCAACGCGTACAGGGGTATATCGAGAGCGGGATCGGTGAGGGCGCGAAGCTGATCGCCGGTGGGACCGGACAACCCGAGGGCCTGGACCGCGGCTGGTACGTGCGGCCGACCCTGTTCGGGGACGTCGACAACGGGATGCGGATCGCGCAGGAGGAGATCTTCGGTCCGGTCCTGAGCGTGATCGGCTACTCCGATGAGGACGAGGCCGTGCGCATCGCCAACGACAGTGAATACGGTCTGTCGGGGTCGGTGTGGACCACCGATACCGACCGCGGCACCGCCGTGGCCCGCCGGATTCGCAGCGGCACGATCGGAATCAACGCCGCCTACAGCATGGATCCGGGCGCCCCCTTCGGCGGTGTGAAGGGCAGCGGTATCGGCCGCGAATTCGGCCCCGAGGGGCTGGAGGAATACCTGGACACCAAATCGGTGTCCGTCGCCGGCGGCTGAGCCATCCGACACGATCCCGGTGGCCTGTGCGAGCAACCGCTCGCGCAGGCCAGCGGTGTGTGAGGGCCGGTGTCGTCCCGAAAAGGGCGAGGGTGCGTCGGCATCGCGTTCTTGTCGGTGGGCGGCGATAGGCTGCGCGCGACCGCGGCGAGAAGGGGTGGACATGAACCGGACGGATCGACTGTACGCACTGGTGGAGGACCTGCGGGCGATCGCGCCGCGGCGTCGGTCGGCGCGCGAACTGGCCGCGCGCTACGAGGTCAGCGTCCGCACCATCGAACGAGATATCTCCGCACTACAGCAGTCGGGTGTGCCGATCTACGCCGACGTCGGCCGAACCGGTGGTTACGTGCTGGACAAGCGGATGTCCTTGCCGCCGTTGAACTTCTCGCCGACCGAGGTGGTCGCGATCGGGGTGGCGCTGCGCGGGTTGCGGGATACCCCGTTCGACGCGGCGGGCGGCACCGCACTGGCCAAGGTGCTGGCCGCCCTGCCGGACGAATCAGCCGGTGCGGCAAGGGATCTGGCGGCCAAGGTGCGATTGATGGATGCCGTCGACGGAGAGCGCGGCGCGCCGTTCGCGGATCTGGTGCGCGAGGCCGTGCAGTGCCGCCGGATACTCGAGCTGTCCTACCTGGACCGGTTCGGGCAGCCGACCGACCGGGCTGTCGAACCCACGGAGCTGATGTGCGGTATGGGCGGGTGGTATCTGATCGGCTGGTGCCGGCTGCGCGAGGAGAATCGGGTGTTCCGGCTGGACCGGATCCGCTCGGCGCGACTGGCCGGCCCCATCACCGTCACCCGGCCCGCACGCGCCTGGGAGCAACACTCGCCGGATCGGGTCGTCCGAACGCTCAGTCTCGACCGGATTCCGGGGCCTGTGGACAAAACCTCGGCACATCTCGAGAAAACACCGACATAGGGTTGTCGCGGGGGTCCTCGAAGCTGAATTCATACCGCCGCCCGGGCGGTTCGACAGTGAGAGGACAACGCACATGGCACCCGAATTCGACACCGTGGCCTGGTTCCAGATCGGCACCGCCGACGCGGCGACCGCCCAGCGGTTCTATGGCGAACTGTTCGGCTGGGGCGTGCGGGCAGATCCCGGCAGCGGTGCGGAATACGATCTGATCACCTACGCGGACAGTCAGATTCCCAGTGGCGGGCTCGCCCATATTGACGACTCCGACACACCGCATGCGATGTTCTGCGTCGTGGTCCGCGATGTCGCCGCCACCTCAGACCGGGCCGTGGCGCTCGGCGGCAAGGTACTCACTCCCGCCACCAGCACCGCCGACGGCCTGGTGTTCGCCCACCTGCTCGATGGGGAGGGCAACCGGTTCATGGTGTTCACGCCGGCTCCGGCGTAATTCGCGGGCGTCGGACTCGGAGTCGGCCGCCCGTCCTGCGAGGTCGGCCGGCTCTATTCGGGTTCGGTGACGAAATCGATCAGGCGCTCCACCGCTCCCAGCAGTGGGGCCTCCAGATCGCGGAAGTTGTTCACCGCGTTGTAGACCCGGCGCCAGCCCTGCGACGGGGTGCCCCAGTCGAGACGGTCGCAGATCCCGGTTTTCCAATCCTCGCCGCGCGGAACGCGCGGCCAGGCGTCGATGCCGAGGGCCTGCGGCCGCACCGCCTGCCAGATGTCGATATAGGGATGGCCGGTCACCAGCACATGCGGGCCCAGTCCGGTGGTCAGATTCGTTTCCTTGGACCCCGTGACGAGATGGTCGACGAGCACTCCGACTCGCCTGCCGGGCCCGGGCCGGAAGTCGGCGAGCCGTTCGGCGAGGTGATCGAGCCCCTCGAGGTGTTCCACCACAACACCTTCGACCCGCAGATCGTGCCCCCACACGCGTTCCACCAGCGCCGCGTCGTGCACCCCCTCGACCCAGATGCGGCTGGCGCGCGCCACCCGCGCTCGCAGGCCCTGCACCCGTGTCGAGCCGGAGGCCGAGCGGGTCGGCGCGGTGCGGCCGCTCGCGCGCGGTGTCACCAGGGTCACCGGCCGACCGTCGATGAGGAAGGCCGCTTCGCGCAGGGCGAACAGCCGCACCCGCCCGGCGGCGTCCTCCAATTTCACGAAGTCACCGTCGTAACTGCGGTCGAAACCCACTACGGCGCCGCAGAATCCGGTGGCGGCGTCCTCCGCGACCAGATCTCGCTCGGCCACCACCTCCGGCACCTCGCGTTTGCGGGTTCGGGCGTGGCCGGAAAAGATGTCACCGTAGTCGCGCGCACTCACCCGGCCGAAACTACCTGTTTCGCTTGTTCTTTGGTAGGAGGCGAGTCCGTGCGGCCGGGCGAACCGGACAACGGCCCCGGATCCGCACCCCTGCCCGGTGAGATCGGTCTCGACGCGGCCGAAACAATGGCGCGGGAAATCGGACAGGCGCGGTACCGTGAACGGGTGGCCGCGATCGTATGGCTGGTGGCGGGAATTCTGCTCGCCGCAGCCGAGATGCTCACCGGGGACTTCACCCTGCTCATGCTG
>JAFMQT010000044.1 GCA_017354515.1 Nocardia sp.
GCCGGATGGCGCCCCGCCCTCCTCGTTGTAGGGACTATTGCTCGCGCATGGTTTCCATCGCCCGTTCGGTCTCCCAGAAGGCCCGCAGCGCCGCGATCTTCCCGGCCTCGTCGACCCGGTAGGTGAACACACCCTCGGCGTCGACGATGTGCCCGCCCAGCCGCGTGCGGATGAGCCCGGTGAAGGCGACCTCGTTCCCGCACGCGAACGAATCCCCGAAGATGAATTCGATGGATTCGGTCGGGGCGATCGCCTTGTCCCAGAACGCCGCGATCGCCTCGTGCCCGCGGTGGCCGACACCGTCGGGATCGAAGACCGACGGACCGATCGGGTCCTCGACGATGCCGTCCGCGGCGAACAGTTCCAGCCACGCCCGCTTATCGCGGGCGCGCACCGCGGCTTGTGAGGCGCGCCCGGCGATCCGCGCCGGATGTTCGGTGGTTGCCCTGGTCATGTCGTACTCCTGGGGTCAAATCGAACTACCGGTTCGGTGCGGTGAATTTGCTGATGGAATTGCAAATGCGCTTTCCGGTGTTTGCGAAATATTCATCGGACGTCGGAATTCTTCGATGAATTGTTTCCGGTAGGGGTGATCCGGCGTACTCCGGATCACCGCTGTTCGGAACCGACAACCCACATCGAGAAGTACTGGGAACCGCCGCCGTAGGCGTGCCCCAATGCCTTCCGAGCGCCCTCGACCTGGTAATCGCCGGCCCGGCCCATCACCTGTTTCGCGGCCTCGGCGAAACGGATCATTCCCGAGGCGCCGATGGGATTGGAACTGAGTACGCCGCCGGAGGGGTTGACCGGCAGCTTTCCGCCGATCTCGGTCTCGTGGGCATCGATGAGCTTCCAGCCGCCACCCTCCTCGGCGAAGCCGAGGTTCTCCAGCCACATCGGCTCGAACCAGGAGAACGGCACATAGATCTCGGCCGCGTCGATCTCCTCGAGCGGGTTGGTGATCCCGGCCTGCTGCCACAGCGCCGCCGCGGCATCGCGGCCGGCCTGCGGATTTACCTGGTCGCGGCCGGAGTAGGCCAGCGGTTCGGTGCGCATCGCCGTGGCGTGCACCCAGGCCACCTGCTTACCTGCGGCCTCGGCGCTCTTGGCCGACTCCTCATCCCCGATCACGATGGCGCAGGCGCCGTCGGAGGAGGGGCAGGTCTCATCGAAACGCACTGGGTCCCAAAGCATTTGCGAAGCCAGGACCGATTCCATGGTGATATCGGGCTGATGCAGATGGGCGAAGGGATTCTTCGCGCCGTTGCGCCGATCCTTGACCGCCACCATCGCCCCGATATGCAGCGGTGCGTCCGCGCGGCGGATGTAGGCGCGCACATGCGGTGCGAAGTATCCGCCGGCGCCGGCGCCGACCGGCATGGTGAACGGAACCGGAATCGACAGCGCCCACATGGCATTGGATTCGGACTGCTTCTCCCAGCAGATCGCCAGCACCCGTTTGAAGACCCCGGCCTGCACATGGTTGGTGGCCACGATGCCGGTGGAGCCGCCCACCGAACCGGCGGTGTGCACACGCAGCAGCGGCTTACCGGTGGCGCCCAGGGCGTCGGCCATGAACAGTTCGGGCATCATCGAGCCCTCGAACATATCCGGCGCCTTACCGACGACGATCGCGTCGATATCGGCCATGGTGAGATCGGCGTCCTCGAGCGCGCGATCGATTGCCTCACGGCACATTCCGGCCATCGTGACGTCGAGCCGTTTTGTCACATGATGGGTCTGTCCGGTGCCGAGAACCGCAGCTTGGTTACTCACGCCTTCGCCTCCTGTGTCTTGCGGGACACCCGCGCCCGGTCGGCCCGATGGTCGGGCTGCGCATTGTAGATCATCGGGCCTCCAGTGTCTTGCGGGACACCCGCGCCCGGTCGGCCCGGCGACCGGCTTCCGCGATTGTGATTCACCGTGCCTCCAGAGTCGCTACCAGATTCTGCTGCAACACCGGCCCGCTGCTGGCGTGTGCGATGGCCCGCCCGGCGGTGCCGTTGATGATTTCGCGTGCGGCGTAGCCGATTCGCTCCAGCCCGGCGGCGAACATCGGATTGCCCGCCAGCGCACCGCCGGAGGGGTTGATCCGGGTGGACTCGTCCAAGCCGATCGCCTGCTTCAGGATCAGTTGTTCGTGGCTGAAGGCCGCGTGCAGTTCGGCGACATCGAAACCGCCCGCATCCCCGCCGGTGACAGCGTCGGCCGCCGCTGTGGTAGAGGGGGAGGTGGTCAGATCGCGCGCGCCGAGTACGGGCGTATCGATCCGGTGTGCCATTCCGGTCAGCCAGGCCGGCCGTTCACACAATTCGCGAGCCTTGTCCCCGCGTGCCAGCACGATCGCCGCGGCGCCGTCGGTGACCGGGGCAATGTCGTGCTCGCGGAACGGATTCGCCACATACGGCGTGGCCAGCAGCCTATCGATCTCGGCGGCATCGACGGCCGCGACCGCGGCCATATCGCGCTCGGTCCAGGTGCCGGCATCGAGTCCGGCACGGGCCTGCAATCCGGCCATGGCCACCGAATCCGGCCACAGCGGCGCCACCAGATACGGATCGGTCTGCAGGGTCAGCACCTGGCGCAGGGTCCCTGCCGACGGTTTACCGAAGCCGTAGACCAGAGCCGTATCCACCTGTCCGGAGCGCAGTTTCACCCAGGCCTCGTACAGCGCCCAGGCCGCGTCCATCTCCACATGCGATTCGTTGATCGGCGGTACCGCGCCGATCGAGTCGATCGCGGAGATGAACGAGAAGGACCGGCCGGCAAGGTAATCCGAGGATCCCGAACACCAGAACCCGATATCGGACACACCGATTCCGAGCGTCTCGTACAGCTGCTGGAAACAGGGAACCAGCATTTCGACACCGTTGGTGGTGCCGTAGGTTTCCGGCACATGCGGGGCGTGCGCGAAGCCCACCACCGCGATGTCCGTCGCTTTGTCGCTCAAAGTCTCTCGCTCCTAGAGGTGGTGCCGGTAGCTGTCGTAATCAGCGTCCGGTTCGCCGGTGGGCTCGAAGTGGTCCACATTCTCGAGGGTGTAGCCCCACTCCTCGCGCGGCTTCCACACCGCACGTACCCGCATACCCATGCGAACCTCGCTGGGATCACAGCCCAGCACCCGGTGCAGCACCGGAATATCGGCCCCGTCCAGCAGGACATAGGCCGTCACATACGGGGGTTTGATCTTCTGCCCCATGAACGGCACGTTCACGATGCAGTAGGTGGTGATGGTGCCGGTATCTGGTAGTTCGACGATCTCGTCGGTCGAACGGCCGTCGATCGGATCGGCGCCGCGCGGTGGGAAATACACCTTGGAGTTCGCGTCGGCGCGGCCGCCGATCAGTTTGCCCTCGGTCAGTGCCTTCAGATAGGCGGTCTCGGCGGGCGAGGCGCTGTGCTTGTAGCTCAGGTTGATCGGGGTGACGATGCCGGTCACGGGCTCGCTGTCGGCACCGGCGTCCGCCGCCCGCGCGGACGAGGTTTCGCCCGGCTCGAAACAGGCAATGTCATGGATGCTGCCGGTGCGTTCGGCGGCCCAGCGCACCCGCACGCGCATTCCGGACCGGACCTCGTCGGGGGAGGTCACGTCCAATGCGTGCAGCAGGGCGGTGTCTGCGCCGTCGAATTTCACCAGGGCCCAGGCGAACGGCCGGTCGAAAGGCTGGCCCGCCACGGGCTCTGCCTCCCAGCTCCAGCTCTGCACGGTGCCCACATCGGCGACATCGACGAATTCGGTCAGCGGTTCCGCGGTCACCGGGTCGTACTCGGCGGGCGGGACGAGGACGCGTCCGTCGCTGCCGCGAATGCCGGATATCCGGCCCGCGCGCAATCCGGTCAGGAATCGGCCGATGATCGGCCCCACCGATCGGGTGTAGTCGAACTTCATTCGTAGTTCGGCGCTGAGTACCTCGGGGGCGGGTTCGGATTCCGGACCGCTGCCTTTCGCGATTGCGCCGGTCATGGTGTTCCCATTGGTCACGATATCGAGTAGAACAGGTTCTTATTCTGGTGGCAAGAGGTGCCGCCGAGGCAGGTCGGAAGGAGAGGGCATGCGATTCGGATTGCAGCTGGGATATTGGGGTGCGGCCCCGCCGGCCAATGCTGCCGACCTGGTGGTGGCGGCCGAGGCGGCCGGCTTCGACGCGGTGTTCACCGCGGAGGCGTGGGGCTCGGAGGCGTTCACGCCGCTGGCCTGGTGGGGTTCGGCCACCAGCCGGGTGCGGCTGGGCACCTCGGTGGTGCAATTGTCCGCGCGCACGCCCACCGCGACCGCGATGGCGGCGCTGACGATGGATCATCTCAGCGGCGGCCGGCATATTCTGGGCCTGGGAGTTTCCGGGCCGCAGGTGGTGGAGGGCTGGTACGGCCAGTCGTTCGCCAAGCCGTTGCAGCGCACCCGCGAATACGTCGAGATCATTCGCCGGGTACTGGCCCGGCAGGGGCCGGTGACCTACGCCGGCGCTCAGCATCGGCTGCCCTACGACGGGCCCGCCAGTACCGGGCTGGGTAAGCCGCTCAAGCCGATAACCCACCCGCTACGTGCGGATCTGCCAATCTGGCTTGGTGCGGAAGGGCCGAAGAATGTGGCGCTGACCGCCGAGATCGCGGATGGGTGGCTGGCCATCTACTACGCCCCACGCCTGGCCGATATGTACAACGAGTGGCTGGACGAGGGGTTCTCGCGCCCGGGTGCCCGGCGGTCGCGGAAGGACTTCGAAATCGCCGCCACCTGCCAGGTGGTGATCACCGACGACCCGCGCGCGGAGATCGATCGGATGAAGCCGGTGACCGCGCTGTACATCGGCGGAATGGGCGCCGAGGAGCTGAACTTCCACGCCCAGGTGTATCGCCGGATGGGCTACGGCGCCGAGGTGGACGAGATCACCAGGCTGTTCCGGTCCGGTCGCAAGGACGAGGCCGCCGCCGTCATCCCGGATCAGCTGATCCTCGATACCGCGATCATCGGCGATGAGCAGCATGTGCGCGAACAGTTGAAGGTGTGGGAGGCCGCGGGGGTGACCATGCTGCTGGTGACCGCGCGCGACGAACAGCAGATGCGCCGCCTCACAGCCCTCGCCGAACCGTAGAACGTGTTCTAGATCTCGCGCGGGTGCGCGTCCGGGGTCGATCCGGACGAATTAGTAAACCGTGTAAATGTGGTCTTGTCAGGCGCGAGAACACGTTCTATTTTGGTCCTGTGAGTTACAACATAGCGGACCTTGTCGAACACACCATCGACCTCGTACCGGACCGTGTCGCGCTGGCCGACGACGTCCGCTCGGTAACCTTTGCCGAGCTCGAGGACCGGGCCAACCGGCTCGCGCACCATCTGCGGGAACACGGTGTGCGGCCGGGCGACAAGGTCGGCATCTACTCGCGCAACACGATCGAGGCCGTGGAGGCCATGGTCGCTATCTTCAAGGCGCGCGCGGTGATGGTCAACGTGAACTTCCGGTACGTCGAGAACGAGTTGCAGTACATCTTCGAGAATTCGGATATGGTCGCGCTCATCCATGAGCGGCGCTACACCGCCAGGGTGGGCGCGGTCCGGCCGAACACGCCGAAGCTGCAGACCGTTCTCGTCGTCGACGATGGCACCGAGGATGTGCCCACGCCATCGGATTCGGTGGATTATGAAGCGGCCCTTGCTGGTTCGTCCGGGGCTAGGGACTTCGAAGAACGCTCGCCCGACGACATCTTCATGCTTTACACCGGCGGTACCACCGGAATGCCGAAGGGCGTGATGTGGCGGCACGAGGACTGGTGGCGGGTGCTCGGTGGTGGTATCAACTTCGTCACCGGTGAGGCCATCGACGATGAGTGGACCCAGGCCCGAGAGGGCCAGAAGAACGGTCAGATGGTGCGGTACCCGATTCCGCCGCTGATCCACGGCGGGTCCCAGTCCGCCATCTTCCACGGCCTGTTCGACGGCGGGAAAACGCTCATGCTGCCGGAATTCGAACCGGCCAAGGTGTGGCAGGCCATCGACAAGCATCTGGTCAACCTGATCTTCATCACCGGCGATGCGATGGCCCGTCCGCTGCTGGACGCGCTCAAGGCCGGTGATCCGGATACCGGTGAACCGTTCAAGCATCCGAACCTGTGGGCGATGGCGAGTACCGCCGCGCTGTTCTCCCCGTCCATCAAGGACGAGTACATCGAACTGCTGCCCAACACGGTGATCACCGATTCCATCGGCTCTTCCGAATCCGGTTTCGGCGGTATCTCCATCGCGACCAAGGGCGCCACCCATACCGGTGGTCCCCGGGTGAAGATCGATGCTTCCACGGCTGTGATCGATGAGGACGGCAATCCGATCGAACCGGGGTCCGGGAAGGTCGGGATGATCGCCCGCAAGGGAAACATCCCGATCGGGTACTACAACGACCCGGTCAAGACCGCGGCGACCTTCAAGGAGTTCAACGGAATTCGTTACTCGATCCCCGGCGACTACGCGCGGGTCGAGGAGGACGGCACCGTCACGATGCTCGGCCGCGGGTCGGTGAGCATCAACAGTGGTGGCGAGAAGATCTATCCCGAAGAGGTGGAGGGTGCGCTGAAGTGCCATCCGGAGATATTCGACGCACTGGTTGTCGGCGTGCCCGACGAACGCTGGGGGCAGCGGGTGGCCGCCGTGGTCCAGTGCCGCGGTGAGGTCCGCCCCAGCTTCGCCGACCTACGCCCCGTCCTGACCAAGGAGATCTCTTCCTACAAACTGCCGCGCAGTCTGTGGTTCGTGGACGAGATCAAGCGCTCACCGGCCGGTAAGCCCGATTACCGCTGGGCGAACGCGTACGCCCAGTCCCGTCCGGCCGACGTGGAGGCACAGGCCTCCGCCAAGTAGTTCGCATCAGGCCCCGACCCGTCGGTCCGCAACAATGCCGTTACCGGCGGTTTCGGGGTTTTTCCTGTCGGTGGGCTGTGTCAGAGTGGTCGACATGACAGGTGATGCTTCCGGCTTCGCCGCGGGGTCCGCGGGTGAGGCCGGCGCTGATCAGGTGATGGCGCGCTTCGAGGGACATCGGCGGGAGCTGTGTGCGTACGCGTACCGCATGCTCGGATCCTCCTTCGAGGCCGAGGACGCCGTCCAGGACGCGTTCACCCGGGCGTGGAAGGCCTACGACTCGTTCGAGGGCCGTTCCAGCCTGCGGTCCTGGCTCTACAAGATCACGACCAACATCTGCCTGGATATGCTGGACGGTCCGCAACGGCGGGCGCGCCCGATGGATCTGTCGGGGGCTTCCGATCCGGAGAATCCGCTACCGCCGCCGCAACCGGATTACGTCTGGGTCGAGCCGATCCCGAACGCACTGGCCTTCGGCGCGGACCCGGCCGACCACGCCAGCACCCGGGATTCGCTGCGGCTGGCCTTCGTCGCGGCCTGTCAGCATTTGCCGGCCACCCAGCGGGCCATTCTCATCATGCGCGAGGTGCTGCGCTTCTCCGCCAGCGAGACCGCCGAAATGCTCACTCTGACACCGGCTTCGGTCAACAGCGCACTGCAGCGCGCCCGCGCCACCATCTCCAAGGCCCGGCCCTCGGAGTCCGCCGGATACGACGAATCCGACGACCGCCAGCGCGAACTCGTCGACGGTTTCCTGCGGGCCTTCGAGGCCTACGATATGGACGCGCTCACCACCTTGCTGAAGGCCGATGTGGCGATGTCCATGCCGCCGTACGATTTCTGGGTGTCCGGCCCGGCGAACGTGGCCCGGTTCATGACCACCACCGGAGGCCAGTGCCGCGGGTCGCGCCTGGTCCCGCTGGCCGGAGCCAACGGCCTGCCCGCCTTCGGCCACTACAAGCCCTCCGGTAAACCCGGCGTCTACACCCCGTGGTCGGTGACGGTCCTGGAATTCCACGGCGCGGCGATCAGCGGCCTGAACTTCTTCCTCGACACGGACCGCCTGTTCCCCCTCTTCGGCCTCCCACCTGAACTCCGGGACTAGGTTCCGTCGGGAATCACAGTGGTACCGAGTGGTGCCGCTAGGTACCATCGGTGCATGGCTGGTCTGAATATCAGGTTCACCGAGGATGAGTTGACTGCCTTGCGTGAGCGTTCCGAGGAGGAGGGGGTAAGTATGCAATCGTTCGTGCACGATGCGGTGATTGTCGCGATCAGTGAAAGGTCCCGGCTTTTCAATGACGCGGCGGACCATGTATTCCGGGTCAGCGAGGAGCTGAACCGGCGGCTTGCGTGATCCACTATCTGACGCTGCCGGAGTTGCTGAATCTCGCTGACCGGCTCGGTACTCCGGATGTGCGTGATTACGGTCTGCTCGATTCGGCGCTGGCGCGTCCGCAGTCGAGTGTGTTCGGGCAGGACGCCTACCCGGACGTGTGGCAGAAGGCCGCCGCATTGATGGAGTCATTGGCCCGCAATCACGCGCTGATCGACGGCAACAAGCGCCTCGCGTGGTTCGCGACGTGGGTCTTTCTTCAGCTCAATGGTCATCGGCTGGCCGCTGATTTCGATGTGGATGCGGCCGAGGCATTCGTGCTGGAGGTATGTCAGGGCCGGCTGGATGTACCGGGTATCGCCGGGCAACTAACGAAGTTCGCCGACTGATATTCCGGACCGGACCCCTCGGTCGAGCCGCTCCGGCGTGGGCCGGCTCGACCAAGGGTGGTGTCAGTTCCCTTCGGCGAGGAGAGTTCCGAGGGCGCGGAGGTGGTCGGTGGCGCCGCCGAGGGCGAATTCGTTGTGTTTGGCGGCGGTGAAATAGCACTGCACGATGTGGTCGCGGTCGATGCCGACCCCGCCGTGCACGTGGACGGCGGTATGTGCGATGCGGTGACCGGCCTCGGCGGCCCAGAACTTGGCGGTGTGCACCTCCGCGTCGGCCGGCAGTCCTTCCGACAGCCGCCAAGCGGCCTGGGTGACGGCCAGGCGCAGACCCTGCAGGTCGATATATCCGTCGGCGAGGCGCTGGGCCACGGCCTGGAAACTGCCGATCTTGCGGCTGAACTGTTCGCGTTCGCGGCCGTATTCGGCGACCAGTTCGATCGCCCGCTCGAGGGTTCCGAGCTGGCCGGCCGACAGTCCCAGCCGGCCGTGATTGAGCAGCCAGCCCAGGATCTCGGCACCCTGGTCGACGGTGCCGATCAATTCGGCCGGGGCGGAATCGAATTCGACCTCGAACTCCGGAGTGCGGTCGACGGTCTGCTGGGCGGTGACCCGAACCCCGGTGGCCGACGAATCGACCAGGAATACCGCCGCCTTACCGGATACCGTGGCGGGCACCAGAATTCGTGATGCCTGCGCGGCGAACGGTACGACGGTCTTGACGCCGGTCACCGTCCAGCCGCCGTTCTCGGTGGCGGTGGTGGCCGGACGCGACGGTTCCCAGTTGCGCTCCTCGGACAGCGCCACGGTCAGAATACCCTCGCCCGCACCGGCTTTCGCCACCCATTCGCGCTGGCTGGCATCGCCCCAGCGGGCCAGCGCGCCGGCGCCTAGCGTAATCGACCACAGGTAGGGGACCGCGGCCACGGACTTGCCGAGTTCGCGCAGGATCGCGGTCTGTTCCAAGACGCCGACATCGTTGCCGCCGGCGGATTCGGGCAACGGTGCGGCCAGGATGCCGGTCTCGGCCAATGCCCGCCACAGCGGTTCATCGAAGCGGACCTCGGCGGTGTCGAGTTCGCGCAGGCGCTCGGCGGTGACCAGTTTGCCGCAGACCTCGCCGGTCAGCCGCGCGAGATCCTGCTGCCCCTCGGTGAGTGTGAAATCCATGGTGAGTACCTAACTTTCCACTAGCGCGCGGCAGCGGGCTGTTTCAGGGCGGTCATCGCGATGATGTCGCGCTGCACCTCGTTGGTGCCGCCGCCGAAGGTCAGGATCAGGCAGGCGCGGTGCATGCGCTCGAGCCGGCCGCGCAATTGGGCGCCGGGGGAGTCCTGCCGCAGATAGGCCTGCGGGCCGAGGATTTCCATCAGCAGCCGGTAGGCCTCGGTGGCCAATTCGGTCCCCAGCACCTTGCAGGTGGAGGCGTCCCACGGGCGGGGGGCGGCCTCCCCGCCGGCGTCGGCGCCCGAGGCGATTTCCCAGTTGAGCAGTTTGAGATATTCGACCTTGGCGTGCACCCGGGCCAGATTGATCCGCACCCATTCGTTGTCGATGACGGCGGATCCGTTGGTGTCCTTGGTATTCCGGGCCCATTCGGTGGTCTGTGACACCGCCATCGCCAGGGGTGCGGCCGAGGTCAGCGCGACCCGTTCGTGGTTGAGCTGGTTGGTGACCAGCGGCCAGCCGCCGTTCTCCGGTCCGACCATCGCCGAGTGCGGAACTCGCACGTCCTGGTAGTAGGTGGCGCTGGTGTCCGGTCCGGCCATGGTGTGTACCGGGGTGTAGGAGAAGCCTTCGGCGCTGGTCGGCACGATGAACATGCTGATGCCCTTGTGCTTCTTGGCATTCGGATCGGTGCGCGCGGCCAGCCAGACGTAGTCGGCGTACTGGATCAGGCTGGTCCACATCTTCTGCCCGTTGATCACCCAGTCGTCACCGTCGCGGACCGCGCCGGTGCGCAGTGAGGCCAGATCGGTGCCGGCGCCCGGTTCCGAATAGCCGATGGAGAAGTGCAGCTCACCCGCGGCGATCTTGGGCAGGAAGAACTTCTTCTGCTCCTCGGTGCCGTAGTGCATGATCGTCGGCGCGACCGAGTTGATGGTCAGGAATGGCACCGGAACGCCGGCGATCGCGGCCTCGTCGGTGAAGATCAGCTGATCCATGGTCGAGCGATCCTGGCCGCCGTATTCGGTGGGCCACCCCAGCGCCAGCCATCCGTCCTGACCCATCTGCTGCACGATCTCGCGGTAGACGTTGCCCTCGCCGTACTCGCCGGTCTGCAGGGACAACGCCCGGTGGCGTTCCGGGGTCATCAGGGTGGCGAAATACTCGCGGAGCTCGGCGCGCAGCTGCTCCTGTTGCTCGGTATAAGCAATCCGCATGGCGGTTACCTCGTGCTCGTCGGCTGTCATGGGCGCGTGGATGTGACGGGAAGATGCCGGACCCGGCCCGGCTCGATCATTGCACACCTACTGAAACATGTTCCAGTATCGACCGCGAATCCGGACGCTTGGGCCGCGATCGGCCGCGTGGGCTTGTAGGCTCGCAGGTATCCGGTGTCTAAGGAGAATCAATGAAGATTGTCGTGGATTACGACCAGTGCGAGGCGAACGGCGTCTGCGTCGGAATCGCCCCCGACATGTTCGAACTCGATGATGAGGACAACCTGTACACCTCCACCGAGGACGTCCCCGCCGATCGGCTCGCCGATGTCGAGAACGCCGTGGCGCAGTGCCCGAAGGCCGCGCTGAAGTTGCAGTAACGATCGATGCTTGCCCGGAACTGAAACACGTTCTAGAGTCACGGCGTGAGTGAATCGTCGAAGCATTCCGGAACGGATCTGTCGGGCAAGGTAGCGATCGTGACCGGAGCCGGTGCGGGCCTCGGCCGAGCCGAAGCGCTCGCGCTGGCTCGCGCCGGGGCCTCGGTAGTGGTCAACGACCTGGCCGAGGGGGATGCGATCGCCGCGACCCTCGCCGATATTCGTGCGGCCGGCGCGAAGGCCGAATTCGTGGCCGGAAGCGTCGCCGAACGCGCGACGGCCGACGCCCTGATCCAGACAGCCGAATCTGCTTTCGGCAGTGTCGATATCGTGGTGAACAATGCGGGAATCGTCCGTGACCGCATGCTTTTCAACATGTCCGATGAGGACTGGGATGCCGTTCTGGGCGTTCATCTGCGAGGGCATTTCCTGTTGTCGCGCAATGCCGCCGCGTACTGGCGCGCGAAATCGAAGGAATCCGGTGCTCCTATTTATGGCCGCCTGATCAACACCTCGTCCGAAGCGGGTCTGCTCGGTCCCGAGGGGCAGCCGAATTATGCCGCCGCGAAGGCGGGAATCACCGCGCTGACACTCTCGGCCGCTCGGGGATTGTCACGATATGGCATACGCGCCAATGCGATTTGCCCGCGGGCCCGCACCGCGATGACCGAATCGGTCTTCTCCGACGCTCCCGAGGGGCAGGTCGATCCGCTCTCGCCCGATCATGTCGCCCGGCTGGTGACCTACCTGGCCGCACCGGCGGCCGAGGCGATCAGCGGCCAAGTCTTCGTCGTATACGGCTCGATGGTCGCGCTGATGGCCGCTCCCGAGGTGGAGGCGCGTTTCGATGCCGAGGGTGCACAGTGGGAGCAGGCCGCCCTGGCCGACACGCTCAGCGCCTATTTCGCGGAACGTCCGGCGGGGCGCACATTCTCCGCGAGTTCGCTGCTCGACCTGGGCTGAACGGGTTCGGTGAGTCATCGGACCAACTCCAGTTGATCAGATGACGCGCACTTGGTAGATATTGTGGGTCAACGGGTGTGTGGTGCCTCACCAGGATGGCTGTACGCCGTATGAACCTGTTCCAGCGTCCAATGGGACCCACAGAAAAAGAGCAGGTCGAAAATGGTAAGTTCGCTACGCGCCGAGATGAACGTGTTCTACTCTTCGGTGGTGAGGCGTATCGGCACTGGAGGAATTGCGGAATGAACGAAGTTCTGGCCGTGCCGTTGCGTGCGGTTGGCGGGTTCTTCGAACTCGTGACCGCGGTGGCGCGGGCTTTGTTCCGTCCGCCATTTCAGCGGCGTGAATTCGTGGACCAGTCCTGGTTCGTCGCGCGGGTCTCGATCTTCCCGACCCTGCTGGTCGCGATCCCGTTCACGGTGCTGGTCAGTTTCACGCTCAATATCCTGCTCCGCGAAATCGGCGCCGCCGACCTGTCCGGAGCGGGCGCGGCCTTCGGTGCGGTCACTCAGGTCGGGCCGATCGTCACCGTGCTGATCGTGGCCGGCGCCGGCGCCACCGCGATCTGTGCCGATCTGGGCGCGCGTACGATCCGCGAGGAGATCGACGCGATGAAGGTGCTCGGCATCGACCCGATCCAGCGCCTGGTGGTCCCGCGCGTGCTGGCCTCGATGTTCGTGGCCGCCATGCTCAACGGCCTGGTCTGCACGATCGGCGTCGCCGGCGGTTTCCTGTTCTCGGTGCTGCTGCAGGGGGTGAACCCGGGTGCCTTCGTCAACGGGATCACGCTGTTGACGCATACACCAGAATTGGTGATCTCCGAGGTCAAGGCGACGCTGTTCGGCTTGATCGCGGGGCTGATGGCCTGCTACCTCGGCCTCAATGTCAAAGGTGGTCCCAAGAGTGTCGGTGACGCGGTCAACCAGACGGTGGTGTTCTCGTTCATGGCCCTGTTCGTGGTGAATGTCGTGGTCACCGCCGTCGGCATCAAATTCACGGTGCGGTGATCGGATGGCGTTCGTAATCCAGTCACGTTTTCCCCGTACCGTCCGTCGCGTGCGACGAATCTCGAATTCGATGGACGGTCTCGGACTGCACGCGCAGTTCTACGCCAAATCTCTGGGTTCGGTACCGCGGGCGATGTCGCACTACCGCACCGAGACCATCCGGCTGATCGCCGAGATCAGTATGGGTACAGGTGCGCTGGCGGTGATCGGCGGCACCGTGGTGATCGTGGGTTTCCTGACCCTGTTCACCGGTGGCACCATCGCCGTCCAGGGCTACAGCTCGCTGGGCAATATCGGTGTCGAGGCGCTGACGGGTTTCTTCGCCGCCTTCCTGAATGTGCGTATCGCCGCGCCGGTAATCTCTGGTATCGGTCTGGCGGCGACCATCGGCGCCGGTGCGACCGCCCAGTTGGGCGCGATGCGGGTCGCCGAGGAGATCGACGCGCTGGAATCCATGGCGATCCGGCCGATTCCGTTCCTGGTCGGCACCCGTGTGCTGGCGGGCATGATCTCGATCGTCCCGCTCTACGCGCTGGCGGTGATCGCCTCGTTCGTAGCCAGCCGCTTCGCGACCGTGGTGATCTACGGCCAGTCCGCGGGCGTGTACGACCACTACTTCTCGACCTTCCTGATTCCCAGCGACATCCTGTGGTCGTTCGTGCAGGCGATTCTGATGGCGCTGGCGGTCATGATGATTCACACCTACTACGGCTACAACGCCACCGGCGGACCGGTTGGTGTGGGCATCGCGGTCGGTAGTGCGGTGCGGGCCTCGCTGGTCGCGGTCGTCACCGTGACACTGCTGATGTCGCTGGCCATCTACGGCACCTCCGGCAACTTCCACCTCTCCGGGTAGGCGATATGGCGGCAACGAAATCCAACGCATCCGACGGAGTGAAGAGATTCTTCGACTCCGGTGCCGGTCTCAAACTGTCCGGCCTGATCCTGGTGCTGATCCTGGCCGGGGTCATCAGCGTGGCGCTGACCATGTTCGTCGGCGGATTCACCACCACCGCACCGGTTTACCTCAACGCACCGCGCGCCGGACTGGTGATGGACAAGGACGCCAAGGTCAAGATCCGGGGTGTGGATATCGGTCACGTGACAGATATCGCGTACACCGGTGACCATGCCCATCTGACGCTGGCCATCAACCCCGACGATCTGAAGATGGTGCCGGCCAACGCCACCGCCGATATCCGGTCCACGACGGTATTCGGCGCCAAATACGTCGATTTCATCGAGCCGCAGGAGCCGTCCGCGCATCATCTGCCTTCCGGTGCGACGTTGAGCGCGAAGTCGGTGACCGTCGAATTCAATACGCTGTTCCAGCAGTTGACCGACGTACTGAACAAGGTCGATCCGTCGAAATTGAATGCGACGCTGACCGCGCTCGGCACGGCTCTGCAGGGCCGCGGCGATAAACTCGGGCAGTTGATGTCCGACAGTGACCAATTCCTGAAGTCGGTCAATCCGAGCCTGCCGCAGTTGCGCAGGGATCTGCAGAGCACCGCCGGGGTCACCAACCTGTATGCCGACGTCGCACCGAATCTGTTGCGCACCACCGACAATGCGACGGTGACCTCCAAGACGCTGGTGAATCACAAGAGCAGCCTGGATGCCGTGCTGTTGAATGTGAGCGGCCTGGCCGACACCACCGGCGGGGTGCTGAAGCAGAACGAGAAAAATCTGTCCACGGCGCTGGATCTGCTGCGGCCCACGGCCACACTGCTCAACGAGTACAAGCCGGCGCTGTACTGCCTGGTCGAAGGTATCGACGGCGCGATTCCGCGAGCCAACCAGATCTTCGGTGGTCTGGGCCCCTGGGTGAATCTGGATGCCAGCTTCATGCCGGGCGGCACCTCGTACTCGTATCCGAAGGATCTGCCGAAGGTGAACGCGCACGGTGGCCCGCATTGTGAGGGCATTCTCGACCGCATCCCCGGAAGCCATTCCAACTATCTGGTCACCGACACCACTCAGGGCCGCGTGTACACCCCCGAATTGTCCGCACATCTGAACGGCCCCAAGGTTTTCCAGTGGCTGTTCGCCGATCTGCCGGGGGTGGGCCACCCATGAGCGTCAAACCACGTCCGGTCACCATCAAACTGGGGATTTTCACCCTGGTGATGGCACTGGTCCTCGGCTTGCTGGTGGTGGTTTTCTCGCAGATGCGATTCGCCCGGGAAACCAAGTACCACGCGGTGTTCACCACCTCCTCGGGCATCTTGCCCGGCTCGAAGGTGCGTATCGCTGGCGTTCCGGTCGGCTCGGTGGACCGGGTCACCGTGGGCAAGGATCACCTGGCGCACGTCGATTTCGAGGTCGATCGCCAGTACAAGCTCTACACCAGCACGCACACCGCGATCCGCTACGAGAATCTGGTCGGTGACCGCTATCTGGACCTGATGGACGCCCCCGGAACCGCCGCCCAGCTGCGTTCGGGCGCGACCATCGGTACCGACAAGACGCAGCCGGCGCTGGACCTGGATACGCTGCTGGGCGGTATCAAACCGCTGCTGCGCGGGTTGAATCCCAATCAGGTGAACTCACTGACCAACGCACTGCTGCAGGTCTTCCAGGGGCAGGGCGACACGCTGGTCTCGCTGCTCAACAGTTCGGGTTCGTTCGCCAAGACCCTGGCCGACCGCGACGCGCTGATCGGCGGCGTGATCAACAATCTGCGGACGGTGCTGTCCACGATCGACAGTCACAACAAGGATTTCGATACCACGCTGGTGGAATTGCAGCG
>JAFMQT010000251.1:0-6275 GCA_017354515.1 Nocardia sp.
CGGATTCCTCCTCGGCCAGATCGATCCGGCCGAAACACAGACCGTTCTCTGCCGCATCGTATTTGGCGAGGTCCTCGGAATAGAGCTGGGAGAACGACTCGCGCTCACTGCGGGCCTGCGGCGTGCCGCCCGATTCCAGCAGCACCTCGCGCAGTCTGCGCTGGGCGTAGTCGCGCATTCCGTCGAGCCGCGCGTAGAGCAGACTCAGATGGTTCTGCTCCCGCTCCAATTCGGCCGCGCGCGCGTCGGCCGGGCGATCCTCGGTGAGGCGGTCGGGCAAAGCGGAACTCCTTGTCACCACGTGGCAGCGATACGGGAATGGTCGAGTCTAGTTCGGGTCCGCCGGACTCGCCGTAGTCGCAGGTGAACACGCCGTCGCGGCGAGGCGGCCGGCCCCCGGGGCCGTTACGAGGCGTTGTTGTTCGGGCGCCGCCCCAGCGCGGTGTCGGAGGTGGCCGGTTTCGCCCGGTACATCGCCAGATCGGCATCGTGCAGCACCGCCTCGGGACTGCGCGAGTCGCCCGGACGCAGCTCGGTGACACCGACCGAGGCGTCTACGTGGATCCGATGCCCGCGCGCGATGATCGGGTCGGCCATGGTGTGCCGCAGCCGGGTGATGAGCTCGTCGATATCGTCGGGCGGGGTGTCTCCGGACAGCAGCACCAGGAATTCGTCACCGCCGAGCCGGCCGACCACGTCGTCACCGCGCAGTCCCCGCTGCAATCGTTGGGCCACGATCTGCAGCACGGTGTCGCCGATGGCGTGGCCGAGGGTGTCGTTGATCGACTTGAAGTCGTTGAGGTCGATGAACAGCACGTGCGAGACCCGGGCGCGGCCGTCCCGGCTCAGGGCCTTGGTCAGCCGGGACAGCACGAGCGCGCGATTGGCCAGTCCGGTCAGCGGATCGTGACTGGCCTGATACTCCAATTGCCGTCGGATGGCCCGGTATTCGGTGACATCGTTGAACGAGGACACGACCGGTGAATCCGGTGCCTCGGGAGTGAGCAACCGGCTCGATCCCGACAGCCAGCGCCGGCGTCCGTCCGGGCGGTCCACGCCGAAGATGTAGCCGGAGAACTCCTCTCCGCTGTTGAGTGTCCGCGCCAGCGGGTGGTCGTCGGGGGCCAGTGGGCGCCCGCCGGCGTCCAGCATCGCCAACGGCACCGAATAGATGACCCGGCCGGTCAGGTCCTCACCCTCGAAACCGAAAATCCGCAGCGCCGCCGGATTGGCCGATTCGATCCGCCCGTCCCGGGCGATGACGACCACCGCCTCCTCGAGCTGCGAGACCACCGCGGTGTAGTGCTGCTCGGCCCGGCGTTGCGCGGCCTCGGCCCGGCGCTGTGCCGTGAGGTCGTGAATGACCACCTGATAGGCGAGCCGCTTCTGCCATACCGTCAGCACCGAGACCGTTTCCACCTCGACGGTGCTGCCGTCGCCGCGCAGCAGCGAGACCTCGGCGGTCTCGGTGGCGTCACCGGTGCGATGCAGGCGGTCGATGCGCTCGAGCATCGCCGGTGTATCGCCCGCCATCACGAACTCGGCCACCGGATGCCCGACCACCTCGTCGGCGGTCGTGGCGCCGAGCATGCGCACGACGGCCGGATTCGCGTAGACGACTACGCCGTCCTCGTGGACGACGAGCCCGTCCGGACTGTGTTCGACCAGGGTGCGGTACCGCTGGGCGATTTGCTCGACGTCCAGTTCGGCATGGGGCCGGTTCTCACCTGCCTCAACCACATGTAACCCCCTGATCGCGGTTCTCCGGTCGATTGTCGCTCAGGATCATTCTGGTCGCGAACTCCCGCCGATCACAACGTCGAGGCAATGTTCGTCACGATCCTTGGTCCCGCCACGCCGATGACTGATAATTAGGGTAACGGCTCGCCTGAAGGACGGATCGGTACGCTTGCCTCGCGCCGGTCGGATTCTCGCAGGCTTCCGGCCCGGCACACATGTGGGGCGCGGTTGACCAGCCAGTGGTAGGAGCGCGAATGCTTAGCATGACCCCGAGGTCCGACCAACAGTATCAAGATCGTATGCCGATTGCCGGAATCGGTGTCGTCAGTGGCTACGGGTGGGGGCGAGAAGCCCTGTGGACCGGATTGCACAGCGGCAAGCCCGCCGGGGCGTGGTACCCCGGGTACGGCCCCGGCCGCGACGAACAGGCGTGGGTGGCGCTGGTTCCGGAGGGCGCCGCCGCCGAGGCGGACACGCCCGGGCCCACTCGATTCGTGCGGGCCATGCGGTACGCGGTTCGCGAAGCGGTCGACGACGCGACCGGACGCGGATGGCGGCCCGGTGCGGCGGTCGGACTCATCCATGCCTCCGTCCTCGACGACGTCCGCGATACGCGGCAGTTCAACACCACCGATCAGGGTCGCCGCCGATCTCGCGACTTCCTGCGGCTGCTGCCTTCTACGCCGAATTCGGTGCTGATGCAGGAATTCGGCTTCCACGGCCCGGCGATGAATATCTCGGTGGCGTGCAGTTCGGTCAACGCCGCTCTGATCACCGCGAGGATGTGGCTGGACCAAGGCATGGCCGACGATGTGGTGTGCGTGTCCACGGACCTGTCGGCCACTCCGGAAATGCTGCAGAGCTTCGTCGACCTCGGCGTCGCGGTGTCCGATGCCGATCCGCTGGAGGCCTGCCGGCCGTTCCAGGAGGGCAGCCGCGGGTTCACCTTCGGAGAGGCCGCCGTGGCCTTCGTCCTCTCGCGCGCGGTCGAGCGCCCCTACTGCGCGGTGCTGGGCGGAGCCCTCAACAACGACGCGTATCACGTGGCCTCCGTCGACCCCGGGTACGAGCAGATCATGACCTGTAATCGGCAGGCGCTGGACCGATCTCGGGTCGACGCGTCGGAGGTCACCTACTACAACGCCCACGGTCCGGGCACCGCACAGTGCGATGCGGCCGAATCCGCTGTCCTGGAACAGGTTTTCGGCAATCGTCCGCATCTGCTGTCGGTCAAGCCGCTGGTCGGTCACTGCATGTCCGCGGCCGCGGGGGTGGAGATCATCGCCACGGTGCAGGCCTACGAGCGCGGTACCGTGCCCGCGTCTCCGGTGGTGGCGAAGGCTCATCCGCGCCTGCTGGACGGTCCGGCGCCGTTCGAGGGCGGGATCACCGTCAAGAGTTCGCTCGGGTTGGGCGGGAACAATTCGGCGGTGGTGCTCGGCCCGGTCGGGTGAGCCGTCGCGGCAGGTCCGAGCAGGCGCGAGCCGACCTTGTCGGTGGGCATGCCTAGCATGGCGGTCTGGGGTGCGTCCGCACCTTCGGACGGGATGTCTTATCGAGAAGGGATGGCCGGTGGCGGAGCAGTTGACCGTGCGCGGTGCTCGGGAACACAACCTGAAGGGAGTGGACCTCGACCTGCCACGGGACAGCCTGATCGTCTTCACCGGGTTGTCCGGATCCGGAAAGTCCAGTCTCGCCTTCGACACCATCTTCGCCGAGGGCCAGCGGCGCTACGTGGAATCGCTGTCGGCGTATGCCCGCCAGTTCCTGGGCCAGATGGACAAACCGGATGTGGACTTCATCGAGGGGCTGTCGCCGGCGGTCTCGATCGACCAGAAATCGACCAACCGCAATCCTCGTTCCACGGTCGGGACCATCACCGAGATCTACGACTATCTGCGTCTGCTGTATGCCCGGGCCGGCACCCCGCACTGCCCGGTCTGTGGTGAACTGATCGCCAAACAGACTCCGCAGCAGATCGTCGATCAGGTGCTGGATATGGAGTCCGGCACCCGTTTTCAGGTCTTGGCGCCGGTGGTGCGCACCCGCAAGGGAGAATTCGTCGACCTGTTCGACCAGCTCAACACCCAGGGCTATGCCCGCGTGCGGGTGGACGGGGTGGTGCATCCGCTCAACAATCCGCCGAAGCTGAAGAAGCAGGAGAAACACGATATCGAGGTGGTGGTGGACCGCCTCGCGGTGAAGCCGGCTTCCAAACGGCGCCTGACCGATTCGATCGAGACCGCGCTGCGCCTGGCGGACGGCATCGTGGTGCTCGATTTCGTCGATCGGGAGGAGAACGCACACGATCGGGAGCGGCGCTTCTCCGAGAAACTGGCCTGCCCGAACGCGCATCCGCTCGATATCGAGGATCTGGAACCGCGGTCGTTCTCGTTCAATTCGCCCTACGGCGCCTGCCCGGACTGTTCGGGTCTGGGCATTCGCAAGGAGGTCGATCCGGATCTGGTGGTCCCCGATCCGGAGCTGAGCCTGCTGGACGGGGCGATCGCGCCGTGGTCGCGCGGACAGACCGCCGAATATTTCACCCGTCTGCTGTCGGGTCTGGCCGAGGCCATCGGATTCTCGATGGACCAGCCGTGGAACACCTTGCCGCCCAAGGCCCGTAAGGCCGTCCTCGAGGGTAGCTCCGATCAGGTGCACGTGTCCTACACCAACCGCTACGGCCGCAAACGGTCCTACTACGCCGAATTCGAAGGTGTGATGCCGTTCCTGCAGCGGCGGCTCGCCAGCACCGAATCCGAGCAGATGAAGGAGCATTACGACGGGTATATGCGCGATGTGCCGTGCCCGGTCTGCCGGGGGGCGCGGTTGCGGCCGGAGATCCTCTCGGTCACGCTGGCCGCCGAGGCCGGTCGGCGCTCCATCGCCGAGGTGTGCGAGCTGTCGATCGGCGAATGCGCGCGCTTCCTGAATTCACTGCGGCTGGGCCGGCGCGAGGCCGCGATCGCGGGCCAGGTGCTCAAGGAGATTCAGGCGCGGCTGGGCTTCCTGCTCGACGTCGGCCTGGAATATCTGACGCTGTCCCGGGCCGCGGCGACCCTGTCCGGCGGTGAGGCACAGCGGATCCGGCTGGCCACCCAGATCGGCTCCGGCCTGGTCGGTGTCCTCTACGTCCTGGACGAACCGTCCATCGGATTGCATCAGCGCGATAATCGCCGGCTCATCGAAACCCTCTCGCGCCTGCGCGATCTGGGCAACACGCTGATCGTCGTCGAGCACGACGAGGACACCATCCACTCCAGCGACTGGGTGGTCGACATCGGCCCGCTGGCCGGTGAGCACGGCGGCCAGGTCGTTTACAGCGGACCGTATACCGGTCTGCTGAAGGACTCGAATTCGCTGACCGGCGCCTACCTTTCGGGCCGGGAGGTGATCGAGGTTCCGCTGGTGCGGCGGCCGGTGTCGAAGAAGAAGCAGCTCACCGTGGTCGGGGCGACCGAGCACAATCTGCGCGGTATCGATGTGAGTTTTCCGCTCGGTGTGCTGACCGCGATCACCGGCGTCTCCGGCTCGGGGAAATCCACACTCGTCAACGACATCCTGGCGATGGTGCTGGCGAACAAGCTCAACGGCGCCCGCCAGGTTCCGGGCCGGCACACCCGGATCAACGGCGTCGATCAGCTCGACAAGCTGGTGCAGGTCGACCAGTCGCCGATCGGCCGCACCCCGCGCTCGAACGCCGCGACCTACACCGGCGTCTTCGACAAGATCCGGACGTTGTTCGCGGCGACCACCGAGGCCAAGGTTCGCGGCTATCAGCCCGGCCGGTTCTCGTTCAATGTCAAGGGCGGCCGCTGCGAAGCGTGTTCGGGCGACGGCACACTCAAGATCGAGATGAACTTCCTGCCCGATGTGTATGTGCCCTGTGAGGTATGCCACGGCGCCCGCTACAACCGGGAAACGCTCGAGGTGCACTACAAGGGCAAGACCATCGCCGAGGTCCTCGATATGCCGATCGAGGTGGCCGCGGAATTCTTCGAACCGGTCACCTCCATCCACCGCTATCTGCGGACGCTGGTCGATGTCGGACTCGGGTACGTGCGGCTGGGGCAGAGCGCGCCGACCCTGTCCGGCGGTGAGGCCCAGCGTGTGAAACTGGCCGCTGAACTGCAGAAACGTTCGACCGGGCGGACGATCTACATCCTCGACGAGCCGACCACCGGCCTGCATTTCGAGGACATCCGCAAATTGCTGGGCGTGATCAACGGCCTGGTCGACAAGGGCAACACCGTCATCGTGATCGAACACAACCTGGATGTCATCAAGACCTCGGACTGGGTGATCGATATGGGACCCGAGGGCGGTTCCGGCGGCGGCACCGTCATCGCCGAGGGCACCCCGGAAGATGTCGCGGCCATCGCCGAAAGCTATACCGGGCAATTCCTGCGGAAAGTCCTGCAACCGGCTTCGACGGGGGCCGGTGCGGCACCGAAGACGGGCGCCAGGAAGTCCGCCGTCGTCAAGAAGTCCGCGCGAGGTAAGCGCGCGGCTGTGGGCTGAGCGAGAGCCGGTGC
>JAFMQT010000251.1:6285-6859 GCA_017354515.1 Nocardia sp.
CGGGGGGGGGGCCCGGACCGGTCCGGCTCATATCCGGGTCACAGATCGCGGGTGTCGGTGGTGGCGAACCGCCTGCGTGCCTGGCGGCGGCGCCGGAAGAACATCTCCTCGACCGAGAGCGCGCTGGTCGCCACGGCATCGGCGATGATCGACAGCTGGGCCCGATCCTTGCGTTCCTCCAGATGCCGCTGAACGACGGCTTGGCGCTCGGGCGGCAACTTCGACCACACACTCGCGATCCTGCTCTGCGCCCGATGATCGCCCGCGGCAACGATATCCAGCAGGGTCGTCCACAAACTGGCCTCGGTGGCGCGCGAGGGGAGGGTGGTGATCACCGCATCGGACTGCAGGGCGATCACATGCGCCAGTCCGGGCCACCGGGTCCGGTGGGTAGTGCCCAGTACCGCGAACAGTCCGTGCCAGGGTGCCGGTTCGTTGGTCTCCTCGAGCCCCCGCAACAGGGCCGCGACTACCGAATTGTCGGTGAAGATCGGCAGTGCCGCGATCACCTGCTGGGCCTTCTGGCTCATCTTGCCGAAGAAGACGGTGAGTTCCCGGACACTCTGGCCGCGTA
>JAFMQT010000045.1 GCA_017354515.1 Nocardia sp.
AGCGGAGCGGAAATCGCCTTCATCCACACCGAGGTGGACGCCGAATTCAGCGGTAAGGGCCTGGGCGAGGCGCTGATCCGCCATGCGATCACCGATGCCGCCGCGCGCGAGCAGGCGATCGTGCCGCGCTGTTCGGCTGTCAAGAGCTGGCTGGACAAGCATCCGGAGTTCGATGCCAAGGTCGTGGGTAAGGGCATCAAGCGCTGATATCGATGTGCTTGTGGCGCCGCGGATTCCGGCGGCGCACGTCAACCCCGATCGGCGGCTCCGGCGTCGGTATCCACACTCCCCGCCGCGGTGTTCCCGTCCGCCGGCCCGGTACCCACCGTCAGCGTCTGCGTTCCGATGACCCGCAACAATTCCAGTTTCTCCTGGGCGTCGCTGCCCGGGCGCGGATAGAAGACCAGCAGGTGCTGGGCGGCATTCGGGGTGACCAGCCGTTCGCAGATCAGATCCAGCAGACCCACCTGCGGATGCCGGATCTTCTTGCTGTCGTTGGTTCGCACCGACACCTCGTGCGCAGACCACAGCCGGTCGAATTCGGCACTCGCCGTGCGTAATCGGCTGACCAGTTCGGTGACATCCGCATCACCGGAGCGACGTGCCGCGGTGGCCCGCAGGTCCGCCACCGCCTGCGCCGCGTGCCGATCTCGGTCTTCCGGCGGGAATTTCGCGGCCGTCGCGGGATCGGTGAACGCGCGCCAGATCTGGTAGCGATCCATGCCGGTGAACCGAGTCTGATCCCCGGACATGTTGATATGCATCCGGTTCTGCGCCAAGACCTCGCCGAGATCGGATATCACACAGGCCGGAGTGTCCTGAAGTTTGTCCAGCAGGTACAACAGTCCCGGGCGGATATGCCGGTCGCCGGCGCCGGCGGCCGGGGCGGGATATCCGCACAGGTGGTAGACGTGATCGCGCTCGTCGTCGCGCAGCCGCAACGCCCGCGCCAGCGCACCGAGCACCTGCACCGAGGGCCGCGGGCCGCGCGCCTGTTCCAGGCGGGTGTAGTAGTCGGTCGAAATGCCCGCGAGCTGGGCCACCTCGTCGCGGCGCAATCCGGGTGTGCGCCGCCGGACGCCCGGCAGCAGTCCCACATCGGCAGGCTGCAGCTGGCTGCGGCGCCGCCGCAGGAAATCGGCCAGATCATCGCGATCCATGACACCCACGATCATGACACCACTGTGCCCGCCCGGCGCCCACCTGGCCAGGGATCGCCGATCCCCCGATAGACGATCTCTTCTCCGAGCCCGGCACCGACGCGCAGGATTATCGCCATGACGACTATCGATAAGACACAGCTGGGCGCCACCGGTCCGAAGGTGGGCCGCATCGCCCTGGGCGGGATGGGCATGTCGGGTTCGTACGGACGATCCGACCGCTCCGAATCGATCGCGACCATCCACGCCGCCCTGGACTCCGGCGCCACCCTCATCGACACCGGCGATTTCTACGGTCACGGCCACAACGAAATGCTGATCGGCCAGGCCCTTGCCGATCGGCCACGCGAGGACTACCAGCTCAGCGTGAAATTCGGGGGCCTGCGCAGCCCGGCGGGGCATTTCGAGGGCATCGATACTCGACCGGCGGCCATGCGGAACTTCCTGGCGTATTCGATGCGGCGACTCGGCGTGGACTACATCGACATCTACCGTCCCTCCCGCCTGGATCCGGCCGTTCCGATCGAGGACACCGTGGGCGCGATCGCGGACATGGTGGAGGCCGGATACGTCCGTCACATCGGGCTGTCGGAGGTCGGCGCGCAGACCCTGCGGCGCGCGGCCGCGGTGGCGCCGATCGCCGACCTGCAGATCGAATACGCGTTGATCACCCGGGGTATCGAGGCCGATATCCTGCCTACCGCAAGGGAATTGGGGATCGGGATCACCGCCTACGGGGTGCTCTCGCGCGGTCTGCTCAGCGATTCGCTGGGCGCCGGGCATACCTTCGCGCCCGATGACTTCCGCGCCCACAGCCCGCGCTTCCAGGGTGAGAACCTCACCGCGAATCTGGAATTGGTCGCGGCCGTGCGGGAGATCGCGGCGCGACGCGGTGCGAGCGTGGCCCAGCTGGCCATCGCCTGGGTGCTGAGCCGCGGCAGCGATATCGTCCCGCTGATCGGGGCGCGCCGGGTCGACCGGTGGTCGGAAGCGGTTGCCGCACTCGATATCCGGCTCACCGACAGCGAACTGGCCGAACTCGAGGCGGCGGCGCCCGCTGAGGCAGTCGCGGGCACCCGGTACGCGGCCCCGATGATGGCGATGCTGGACAGCGAACGCTGAGTAGTCCGCGCGCTCGGCGTCTACTTGCGCTTGGGCCGGATCACCGCGGTGAAAGTCGCTGCCGCCACCGACTTTCCGCTGCTGTCGGTGATATCGACCGGCATCGCCAGTTCCACCGGCCGCTGCGCGCTGATATCGGCGCGGGCCTGTTCCAGTTCCGCCGCGGTCAATTCCGAGGTGGCGTGGAACGGGCCCGCCTCACCCTTGGCCCGGGCCAGATATTCGATCTTGCCGTCCCGGGCCACAATGAAGGTCTCACCCATCAGATCCAGAATTCCGGAGATGGAGGCGCCCATCGCCGCGGTTTCGGCCAGGCCGAACAGCAGCGCGGCGTGCACGTCGCCGTTGTGGTTCAGGTGTTCGGGTTGTGCGGCCATGCTCACCACATTGCGCCCGGGCGCGTACTCCACGCCTTCCACGCCGGCGAACTGGATGAACCCCAGCTTCTGAAATCCGTCCATCACCAGTTTGCCCATGGCCGCGTGGTCCATCGCATCTCCCGTCGCAGACAACGTCATAAGAATAGAACGTGTTCTACTTTCTTACCCGGTGCGATTCGCACCTGTCCAGACCGGCCCGCCGATCCGAATAGCGGTGGGCGACCGGGACGCGGCTCCGATACCGTGGATACACGGGATTCCACGGTGCTGTGCAGGGTGCGAGGAAGGGTGAGATCCGGTGTTCGACCCGTTGGCCGATATCGATCGGGCCCTTGCCGATCGGGCCGGATGGACATGGTTCGACGACCATCTGCGCTACACCTGCGCGGTGCTGGATCTGCTGCGCCGCGACCGGCTCACCGCGCTGCCGGTGAAGTCCACCCGGATCCGGATCGATCCCGGTGAGGTCTGCATCGCCGAAGGCCAGGCACAGTGGTACTTCTGGCGAGCGCCGGGCGACGGCACCTGGACACCGCGCACCATCTACGCCGCCGGAAATGCCGCCTTCGTCATGGCCGCGCAGGTCGGCAACGCACTGGCCAATCACATTCGGCGACAACAGGCCGAGGCCGGCACCCGGCCCCGGTGGATCGGCGAGCCCGCCGGCTCGATCATGGTGTCCGATCGGCGCATCCACCTGACCAATCCCGACCGCGCGGTGCCGATCGCCTGGTCGGCGCTGGAGACGATCGACCTCACCGCCCCGGATCGGGTGGTGGCCCGCTATCAGGACCGGGGCGGCGCGTTCCATCTGCTGCAGGTGCACAGTCCCTGGGCCGCACTGATTTTCGTGATCGCCGCGCATCTGCACTTCCCGAACCATCCGCTGCTGCTGTCCGGGAACTGGCTGCCGCCCGGATTCGAGGACAAATGCCATCTCGCGGGCAAGAGCTGCCCACCGGTACGGACCCGCTGACCTGCCGCATCCGGACACTGGGCAATGTCGGCACCGCATGCGAGGATCGAACCGTGACCAGCACATCCGCCAGCGACCAGCGATTGCGCGATCTGGCCCGGTTGCGCCGCATCCGCGACCGGATCGATCGCGAATACGCGAAACCGCTCGATGTGGAATCGCTGGCGCGCGATGAACATATGTCCGCCGGACATCTGAGCCGGCAGTTTCGCCTCGCCTACGGGGAATCGCCCTACAGCTATCTGATGACCCGGCGGATCGAACGCGCCATGGCGTTGCTGCGGCGCGGCGATCTCAGCGTCACCGAGGTGTGTTTCGAGGTGGGTTGTCAGTCGCTGGGCACCTTCAGCACCAGGTTCACCGAACTGGTCGGAGTCGCACCGAGCGTCTACCGGCGCCAGGCGGCCGAGGCGACACTGGGTATGCCCTCGTGCGTCGCGCGACAGGTGACCAGACCGATCAGGAATCGAGAAGCATCGGTGACCGGAACGCAATTAGCCTGATCAGCATGGATATCACAATTGCCCACAGCTATCTGCCGCAGAGCGATCCGGAGGCGGCGACGCGGTTCTATCGCGACACCCTCGGATTCGAGATTCGCAACGATGTCGGCTACAACGGCCTGCACTGGATCACCGTCGGCCCGGCCGGCCAGCCCGATGTGTCGATCGTGCTGTATCCGCCCACCGCCAGCCCCGGAATCACCGAGGACGAGCAGCGCACCATCGCCGAGATGATGGCCAAGGGCACCTTCGGCAATATCAACCTCGCCACCAAGAATCTCGACTCGACCTTCGAGAAGGTGCAGGCCGGCGGCGCCGAGGTGGTACAGGAACCCACCGATCAGCCCTACGGAATCCGCGACTGCGCCGTCCGCGATCCCTCCGGAAATCTGATCCGCATCCAGCAGGCATGATGGCGAGCCCCGACCGCCACATCGCCGATACGCACGATCTGATCCGTGTGCACGGCGCGCGGGTCAACAATCTTCGCGATATCAGTGTCGAGATTCCCAAACGCCGGCTGACCGTCTTCACCGGCCTATCCGGTTCGGGGAAGAGTTCGCTGGTCTTCGGCACCATCGCCGCCGAATCCCAGCGCATGATCAACGAGACCTACAGCGCCTTCGTGCAGGGTTTCATGCCGACGCTGGCCCGCCCGGACGTGGATCTGCTGGACGGCCTGACCACCGCGATCACCGTCGACCAGGAGCGGATGGGCAATAACCCCCGCTCCACGGTCGGCACCGCCACCGATGCCAACGCCATGCTGCGCATCCTGTTCAGCAGGCTCGCCGAACCGAATATCGGCTCACCCAACGCGTATTCGTTCAATGTGCCGTCGGTATCGGCCAGCGGGGCGATCACGGTCGAACGTGGCGGGCGAACCAAGGCCGAGAAGGCCACCTTCCACCGGCTCGGCGGGATGTGCCCGCGGTGTGAGGGAATGGGTTCGGTCACCGATTTCGACCACACCGCACTATTCGACGACTCGCTGTCCCTCAACGAAGGTGCCCTGCGCATTCCCGGATACAGCATGGACGGCTGGTTCGGCCGCATCTACCGCGGCAGCGGATTATTCGATCCGGATAAGAAACTCGGCAAGTACAACAAGCGCGAAATGCACGATCTGCTCTACAAGGAGCCGACCAAAATCAAGGTCGAGGGCATCAACCTGACCTTCGAGGGGCTGATCCCCAAAATCCAGAAGTCGATGCTGTCCAAGGACGTCGACTCACTGCAACCGCATATCCGTGCCTTCGTCGAGCGGGCGGTGACCTTCACGATCTGCCCGGACTGCGCGGGCACCCGCCTGGCTCCCGAGGCTCGATCGGCGAAGATCGACGGCAAGAACATCGCCGACGTGTGCGCGATGCAGATCAGCGATCTCGCCCAGTGGGTGCGTGGACTCGACGATCCGTCGGTGGCGCCACTACTGACCGGACTGCGGGAGCTGCTGGATTCGTTCACCGAGATCGGGCTCGGATATCTGTCCCTGGATCGGCCGGCGGGAACCCTATCCGGTGGAGAAGCGCAGCGCACCAAGATGATTCGCCATCTGGGCTCATCGCTGACCGATGTCACCTACGTCTTCGACGAGCCCACCATCGGACTGCATCCGCACGATATCGAACGAATGAACGATCTGCTGCTGCGGTTGCGCGATAAAGGCAATACCGTCCTGGTGGTCGAGCACAAACCCGAAACGATCCGGATCGCCGACCATATCGTCGATCTGGGCCCCGGCGCCGGAACCGACGGCGGCACAGTCTGTTTCGAGGGCGATCCGGCCGGTTTACGCGCCGCCGGAACCATCACCGGACGGCATCTCGACGACCGCGCCACGTTGAAGGGCAACGTCCGGCGATCGCGCGGCGCCATCCAGATCCGCGGTGCGTCCACTCACAACCTGCGGAATGTGGATGTCGATATCCCGCTCGGTGTGCTGTGCGTGATCACCGGTGTGGCCGGCTCCGGTAAGAGTTCCCTGATCCAGGGATCGGTCGCCGGACGCGAGGAGGTCGTGCTGGTGGACCAGGGCGCCATTCGCGGTTCCCGGCGCAGCAATCCGGCCACCTACACCGGACTGCTGGAGCCGATCCGCAAGGCCTTCGCCAAGGCCAACGGTGTCAAACCCGCTCTGTTCAGCGCGAATTCGGACGGGGCCTGTCCGGTGTGCAAGGGCGCCGGAGTCATCTACACCGATCTGGCGATGATGGCCGGGGTGGCCACCGTCTGCGAGGAGTGTGGCGGTAAACGATTCCAGGCCGCGGTCCTGGAATACCGCTTCGGCGGCCGCGATATCAGTGCGGTGCTGACCATGTCGGTAGCCCAGGCCACCGAATTCTTCGCCACCGGGGATTCGAAAATTCCCGCCGCACACAAGATTCTGCAACGCCTCGACGATGTCGGACTCGGCTACCTGCACCTCGGTCAGCCGCTGACCACCCTGTCGGGCGGCGAACGCCAGCGGCTGAAGCTCGCCACCCACCTCGGCGACAAGGGCGGCATCTACGTCTTGGATGAGCCGACCACGGGCCTGCACCTGGCCGATGTGGAACAACTGCTGGCGCTGATCGATCGCATCGTCGACTCCGGTAAATCGGTGATCGTCATCGAACACCATCAGGCCGTGATGGCGCACGCCGACTGGATCATCGATATCGGCCCCGGGGCCGGCCACGACGGCGGCCGCATCATCTTCGAGGGCACCCCCGCGGACCTCATCGGCACGCCCACCACGCTGACCGGTAAGCACCTGGCGGACTACGTCGCCGACTGACCGGGCACAAACGATTCGGCCCCCGCCCGGATATCCGAGCGGGGGCCGAATCGTATGTCTCCTACCGGATTACCGGTAGTCGCTGAATCCGTAGTCGTCCAGCGGGACCGCCGCACCGGTGGTGGTACCGAAGCCCTCGGGGCTGTAGTAGTTGTCGTCGTAGGACGGCACCGCGTAGGCCGCGGCCCTGGCCTCTTCGGTCGGCTGCACCTGGATGTTGCGGTAGCGGTTGATACCGGTACCGGCCGGGATCAGCTTACCGATGATGACGTTCTCCTTCAGACCGATCAGCCGGTCGGACCGGCAGTTGATCGCGGCGTCGGTCAGGACGCGGGTGGTCTCCTGGAAGGAGGCCGCCGACAACCACGAATCGGTGGCCAGCGACGCCTTGGTGATACCCATCAGCACCGGCCGGCCGGATGCCGGATCGGTGCCCTCGGCGACAACCCGACGGTTGGAGGCCTCGAACTCCGAACGCTCCACCAGCGAACCGGGCAGGAACTCCGTCGCACCCGAATCGATGATGGTGACACGACGCAGCATCTGGCGAACGATGACCTCGATGTGCTTGTCGTGGATGGACACACCCTGCGACCGGTAGACCTCCTGGACCTCGTGGACCAGGTGGATCTGCACCTGACGCGGACCCATCACGCGCAGCACCTCGTGCGGATCGGCCGAACCCTCCAGCAGCTGCTGGCCGACCTCGACGTGGTCGCCGTCGGAGAGCAGCCGCTCGGTGCCGTCGTCGTGCTTGAACACCCGCAGGCGCTGACGCTTGGACAGCTTGTCGTAGACCACATCGTCGGAACCGTCGTCCGGAATGATGGTGATCTTGTAGAAGCGGTCGTCGTCCTCGAGCCGGATCCGGCCCGACACCTCGGCGATCGGGGCCTTGCCCTTGGGCACGCGAGCCTCGAAGAGTTCCTGCACACGCGGCAGACCACCGGTGATGTCATCGCCGGCGACACCACCCTGGTGGAACGTACGCATGGTCAGCTGGGTACCCGGCTCACCGATGGACTGGGCGGCGACGATACCGACGGCCTCACCGATATCGACCAGCTTGCCGGTCGCCATCGAACGGCCGTAGCAGGTCGCGCAGACCCCGGTGCCGGTGGTGCAGGTCAGCACGGAGCGAACCTTGACCTCGGTGATGCCGGCCTCGAGCAGTGCCTCGATCGCGGGGTCGCCGAGGTCGTGGCCCTTCTCGATCACCACGTTGCCGTTGGCGTCGACCGCGTCCGAGGCCAGCGTCCGAGCGTAGGTGCTGGTCTCGACGTGGGCGTCACGGATGATCGTGCCCGTCGCACCGTCGATTCCGGCCTGCTTCTCGGCGATCTTCACCGTGATGCCACGCTCGGTGCCGCAGTCGGTCTCGCGCACGATGACATCCTGCGACACATCCACCAGGCGGCGGGTCAGATAACCCGAGTCGGCGGTACGAAGTGCGGTGTCGGCCAGACCCTTTCGCGCACCGTGCGTGTTGATGAAGTACTCCAGAACCGTCAGGCCCTCACGGAAGGAGGACTTGATCGGCCGCGGGATGAACTCACCCTTCGGGTTCGTCACCAGACCCTTCATACCCGCGAGGGTACGAGTCTGGGTGAAGTTACCCGTGGCGCCCGAATCGACGATCGTGATGATCGGGTTGTCGGCCGGATAGTGCGCGCGCAGCGCCTTACCGACCTCTTCGGTGGCCTCCTGCCAGATCTTGACCAGGGCGTTGTTGCGCTCCTGATAATCGAGCGCACCACGCTGGTACTTCTTCTCGATCTGATCGGACTGCTGCTCGTACTGCTCCATGATGTCGGCCTTCTCCGGCGGAACCAGAACGTCCGACATCGAGACGGTGACACCCGAACGCGTGGCCCAGTAGAAGCCGGCGTCCTTGAGTTTGTCGACGGTCTGCGCGACCACGATCATCGGGTAGCGCTCGGCGAGATCGTTGATGATCGTCGCCTGCCGCTTCTTCGGCATCTGCTCGTTGATGAACGCGTAGTCCGCGGGCAGCAGATCGTTGAACAGCACCCGGCCCAGGGTGGTCTCGCACAGCCAGGAATCGCCGTACTGCCAGCCCTCGGGGAACAGCTCCGCCTCGATCTCCTTCGGCGGCCGCTGATCGGTCAGCCGGACCTTGATCCGCGAACGCACCGTCAGCTCACCACGGTCGACGGCCATCTGAGCCTCGGCCGGTGAGACGTAGGTGCCCTGCTCGGGTGCCTCGTCGGTCGCGGGCCGGTACTCCCCCTTGGCGCCCTCTTCCATGCGGGTCAGGTAGTACAGGCCGGTCACCATGTCCAGACGCGGCATGGCCAGCGGCCGGCCGGACGCCGGGGACAGGATGTTGTTCGACGACAGCATCAGAATCCGGGCCTCGGCCTGCGCCTCGGCCGACAGCGGCAGGTGCACGGCCATCTGGTCACCGTCGAAGTCCGCGTTGAAGGCCTCACAGACCAGCGGGTGCAGCTGAATAGCCTTGCCTTCCACCAGAAGTGGTTCGAAGGCCTGGATACCCAGCCGGTGCAGGGTGGGCGCGCGGTTCAGCATGACCGGGTGCTCGGCGATGACCTCTTCCAGGACGTCCCACACCTGGGCACGCTGGCGCTCGACCATCCGCTTGGCGGATTTGATGTTCTGCGCGTGGTTCAGGTCGACCAGCCGCTTCATGACGAACGGCTTGAACAGCTCCAGCGCCATCAGCTTGGGCAGACCGCACTGGTGCAGCTTGAGCTGCGGACCGACGACAATGACCGAACGGCCCGAGTAGTCGACGCGCTTACCGAGCAGGTTCTGCCGGAAACGACCCTGCTTACCCTTGAGCAGATCGCTCAGCGACTTCAGCGGGCGGTTACCCGGACCGGTCACCGGGCGTCCGCGACGGCCGTTGTCGAACAGCGCGTCCACCGACTCCTGCAGCATCCGCTTCTCGTTGTTGACGATGATCTCGGGGGCACCGAGGTCGATCAGTCGCTTGAGGCGGTTGTTGCGGTTGATGACGCGGCGGTAGAGGTCGTTCAGGTCGGAGGTGGCGAAGCGGCCACCATCGAGCTGAACCATCGGCCGCAGCTCCGGCGGGATCACCGGAACGGCGTCCAGGACCATACCCATCGGCGAGTTGCCGTTGGTCTGGAACGCCGCGACCACCTTGAGGCGCTTGAGCGCGCGGAGCTTCTTCTGGCCCTTACCGGTGCGAATCGTCTCGCGCAGGCTCTCGGCCTCGGCCTCGATGTCGAAGTTCTCCATCAGCTTCTGGATGGCTTCGGCACCCATGCAGCCGGTGAAGTACTCGCCGTAGCGGTCCTGCAGCTCGCGGTAGAGCAGTTCGTCCACGATCAGCTGCTTGGGAGCGAGCTTGGTGAACGTGGTCCAGATCTCGTCGAGCCGGTCCAGCTCACGCTGGGCGCGGTCGCGCAGCTGGCGCATCTCGCGCTCGCCGCCGTCTTTGACTTTTCGCCGAACGTCCGATTTCGCGCCCTCGGCCTCCAGCTCGGCGATATCGGCCTCGAGCTTCTGGGCGCGGGCCTCGAGGTCGGCGTCGCGCTGATCGGCGATCGCCTTCTTCTCGACCTCCATCTCCGCCTCGAGCGTCGACAGCTCGTTGTGCCGCATATCGTCGTCGACGGTGGTGATGACGTAGGCGGCGAAGTAGATGATCTTCTCGAGATCCTTCGGCGCCAAGTCCAGCAGATAACCCAGGCGGCTCGGCACGCCCTTGAAGTACCAGATGTGAGTGACCGGAGCGGCCAGCTCGATGTGGCCCATCCGTTCACGACGCACCTTGGCGCGAGTCACCTCGACACCACAGCGCTCACAGATGATGCCCTTGAAACGGACGCGCTTGTATTTACCGCAGTAGCACTCCCAGTCCCGGGTGGGACCGAAGATCTTCTCGCAGAACAAGCCGTCCTTCTCCGGCTTGAGCGTGCGGTAGTTGATGGTCTCCGGCTTCTTGACCTCACCGTAGGACCAGTTGCGAATGTCCTCGGCGGTCGCCAGGCCGATCCGGAGTTCATCGAAGAAGTTGACGTCTAGCACGTAACTTCCTTTCCCCTGTTCGGGTTGAGTTTCGAGCAAATTTCGCTAGTTCTTCCGCGGCAGCCGCTCGCTCCCGCGGAGCGGAAAACTATGTCCCGGAGCGCCCTGTCTTCGAATTGAGCACTGCGCGCTCCGGGACCGAGCGACTCACTGCGCGAGGTCGTCGACCGTCGCAGCCTCGTTGCGGGACAGGTTGATGCCGAGATTGGCGGCGGCCCGCTCCAGGTCCTCGTCCTCGCCCTCGCGCAACTCGATCGCGGCGCCGTCCGAGGACAGCACCTCGACGTTGAGGCACAGCGACTGGAGTTCCTTGAGCAGAACCTTGAACGATTCCGGAATACCGGGCTCCGGAATGTTCTCGCCCTTGACGATCGCCTCGTACACCTTGACGCGACCGACCACATCATCGGACTTGATGGTGAGCAGTTCCTGCAGGGTGTAGGCGGCGCCGTAGGCCTGCATGGCCCAGCACTCCATCTCACCGAAGCGCTGACCACCGAACTGCGCCTTACCACCCAGCGGCTGCTGGGTGATCATCGAGTACGGGCCGGTCGAACGGGCGTGGATCTTGTCGTCGACCAGGTGGTGCAGCTTCAGGATGTACATGTAGCCGACCGCTACCGGGTAGGGGAACGGCTCGCCGGAACGTCCGTCGAAGAGCACCGCCTTACCGTTGGCGTCGACCATGACCTCACCGTCGCGGTTGGGCAGGGTCGATCCCAGCAGACCGGTCAGCTCGTCTTCCTGCGCGCCGTCGAACACCGGAGTCGCGATATTGGTGTCGGACTCCTGGCCGAGCATCTCCTCGGGCAGGTTCTGGGCCCAATCCGGGAGATTGCCGCTATCTGAACCCTCAACGTTCCAGCCGGCCTTGGCGATCCAGCCCAAGTGGGTTTCCAGGATCTGGCCGATGTTCATACGACGCGGCACACCGTGGGTGTTCAGGATGATGTCGACCGGGGTGCCGTCGGGCATGAACGGCATGTCTTCCTTGGGGAGGATCTTGCCGATGACGCCCTTGTTACCGTGCCGACCGGCGAGCTTGTCGCCGTCCTGGATCTTGCGCTTCTGCGCCACGTACACCCGGACCAGCTCGTTCACACCTGGGGGCAGATCGTCGTCGTCCTCGCGGGAGAACACGCGGATACCGATGACCTTGCCGGATTCACCGTGCGGAACCTTCAGCGAGGTATCGCGCACCTCGCGGGCCTTCTCGCCGAAGATCGCGCGCAGCAGGCGCTCCTCCGGGGTCAGCTCGGTCTCACCCTTCGGGGTGACCTTGCCGACCAGGATGTCGCCATCGCGAACCTCGGCGCCGATGCGGACGATGCCGCGCTCGTCGAGATCGGCGAGCACCTCATCGGAGACGTTCGGGATATCGCGGGTGATCTCCTCGGCACCGAGTTTGGTGTCGCGAGCGTCGATCTCGTGCTCCTCGATGTGGATCGAGGTGAGCACGTCCTCCTCGACGAGGCGCTGCGACAGGATGATCGCGTCCTCGTAGTTGTGGCCCTCCCACGGCATGACCGCGACCAGCAGGTTCTTACCGAGCGCCATCTCACCGTTCTCGGTACACGGACCGTCGGCCAGGACCTGTCCGAACTCGACCCGCTGCCCCTCGTCCACGATCGGACGCTGGTTGGCGCAGGTGCCCTGGTTGGAACGCGCGAACTTGCGCATCCGGTAGGACAGGCGGGTGCCGTCGTCGTGCATGACGGTGATGTAGTCGGCGGAAACCTCCTCGACCACACCCGGCTTCTCGTTGACCACGACATCGCCGGCGTCCACCGCGGCACGCAGTTCCATACCGGTGCCGACCAGCGGCGACTCGGAACGGATCAGCGGCACGGCCTGACGCTGCATATTCGCGCCCATCAGGGCACGGTTGGCGTCGTCGTGTTCGAGGAAGGGGATCATCGCGGTCGCGACCGAGACCATCTGACGCGGGGACACGTCCATGTAGTCGACCTCGGCCGGGGAGACGAATTCCATCTCCTCGTTACCGCGGCGGGCGAGCACCCGGCCCTCGACGAAGTTGCCGTCCTTGTCGACCGCCGAATTCGCCTGGGCCCGGACGTGCCGGTCCTCCTCGTCGGCGGTGAGGTAGACGACCTCATCGGTGACCTTGCCGCCCTCGACCTTGCGGTACGGCGTCTCGATGAAACCGAACGGGTTGACCCGCGCGTACACCGACAGCGAGCCGATCAGGCCGATGTTCGGGCCTTCCGGAGTCTCGATCGGACACATCCGGCCGTAGTGCGAGGGGTGCACGTCGCGCACCTCCAGGCCGGCACGCTCGCGGGACAAACCACCCGGGCCCAGCGCGGACAGGCGGCGCTTGTGGGTCAGGCCGGACAGCGGGTTGTTCTGGTCCATGAACTGCGACAGCTGCGAGGTGCCGAAGAACTCGCGGATCGCCGCCGTGATCGGGCGGATGTTGATCAGCGTCTGCGGGGTGATCGCCTCGACGTCCTGGGTGGTCATGCGCTCACGCACCACCCGCTCCATCCGCGAGAGGCCGACGCGCAGCTGATTCTGGATCAGCTCGCCGACGGTGCGCAGGCGACGGTTGCCGAAGTGGTCGATGTCGTCGACCTCGACCGGAACCTCGACACCGCCGGGTGCGGTCATCGTGGTGTCGCCGTGGTGCAGGCGGACCAGGTACTCGATGGTGGCGACGATGTCCTCACGGGAGAGCACCGCACCGACGGACGGCTCGGAGGCGTTGACGCCCAGCTTCTTGTTGATCTTGTAGCGACCGACGCGAGCGAGGTCGTAGCGCTTCTCCTTGAAGAACAGGTTCTCCAGCAGAGTCTGCGCGGACTCCTTGGTCGGCGGCTCGCCCGGACGCAGTTTGCGGTAGATGTCCAGCAGCGCCTCGTCCTGACCGGCGGTGTTGTCCTTCTCCAGGGTGGACAGCATGATCTCGGAGAAACCGAAACGCTCGGTGATCTCCTCGGTGGTCAGGCCCAGCGCCTTGAGTAGCACGGTGACCGGCTGACGACGCTTGCGATCGATACGCACACCGACGGTGTCACGCTTGTCGACGTCGAACTCGAGCCACGCGCCGCGGCTCGGGATGACCCGCACGCTGTGCAGCGTCTTCTCGGTGGCCTTGTCGATGGACTCGTCGAAGTACACACCCGGCGAGCGCACCAGCTGGGAGACGACGACGCGCTCGGTGCCATTGATGATGAACGTGCCCTTGTCGGTCATCATCGGGAAATCGCCCATGAAGACCGTCTGAGACTTGATCTCACCGGTGTTGTTGTTGATGAACTCCGCCGTCACGAACAGCGGAGCCGCGTAGGTCATGTCCTTGTCCTTGCACTCCTCGATGGAGGCCTTGACCTCTTCGAAGCGCGGATCGGAGAAGGACAGCGACATCGAGCCGGAGAAGTCCTCGATCGGCGAGAGCTCCTCGAGCACCTCCTCCAAGCCACCGACCGGGCCCGATTCGCCCCTGGCGATGGCACGCTCACGCCAATCGGGGGAACCGACCAGCCACGCGAACGATTCGGTTTGTAGATCGAGAAGATCCGGAACCGCCAATGGCTCACGAATCTTCGCGAAAGACACCCGCTTCGGGGCTCCGGGAATACCGGCCTTGGTCTGGGTGGAGACTGCCAAGATGCGTCCTTCCAGGACCTCACGCGGGTCATCCGGCACCGTCCGCACACCACACCATGTACGTCCGGATCGGCCCGATGACCATCGCTTTGTCTGCTACGAGTTCAGCTGGTCACGACCCGAACGAACCCGAACAGCAAACAACGGAAGTAACACCTGGACGGTGGAACTTTCGATGATGCGATCAAGGAATGGACAGGAGGCAGCCAGCGCAAAGTCCAAACGTACACCCATACGGAAGGGGTGTCAAAGCTACCACCAGAATCGAATTCCGGTCGGTCGGCGCGCCGGAGGGGTACGCACTGGCTGCTCCACGGCCTCCGGCGGCGCTCGGACCTGGGCACTCGACCCCGGGCGCGGCTACCGCTGTGGTCACTAGCGTGACGGTTCGGAGGTGACTCGTCAAGTGGCGAGACCACCTCGACAATTCCGAGATGCCGTGTGCCGCTGGCGAATCACGACCGGGAACGGGGTGTCCGTAACCTCTGTCAACACCCTTGAACTGGGAAGATTGTCAGGATTGGCGAACTTCGATCAAGTTTCGAACATATTTGTGAAATACCCTTCGGCTCTCACCGATCGGAAATCTCGCTCGCCTTCCAGCTCCCGTCGACCTTCTCCATCCGCAAGACGATCGGCCCCGAGGCGCTCTGCTGCGGGACGCCGTCCTTGGTCGCGCTGACGGTCAGGTTCACCAGCAATTCGGCCCGGTCATCGGTGAGTAACGTCACGCCGATGGGATCCGGCTTCGCCTGTGCCGAGGACTGGGCCTGCTGGATCGAGGAGACCGTGGTGTCGGCGAACTTGTCGAAGTCGGTCCGCATCTTGCCGGTGACCACCTTGTGCACGGCGTCCTTGTAACCGCCGATGGACTTGACGTCGTAGGAGTAGACGACCTTCAGTGCGTTGTCGGCGGCCGCGGTCACCTCCTGCGTCGCCGTGTTGTCGGCGAAGGCCTTGTTACCGTCGCCGACGCCCGGCCGCAGGGCCGCGATCACCGCAAAAGCGGTCAGCAACACGCTCACCGCGATCAGCCAACCGGCCATTCCCCAGGAGCCGGGAAGCCGGAGCCTGGGCAGATTCGGACGCGGCCTGGGCATACTCGGACGCGGCCGAGCAGCCTTCGGACGCGATGGCGCGGACCCGGCCCGCACCATCGCGGTACGGGACCTGCGAATGCCCGGTCGGCCGGCGGCCGGTTTGCTGGTCGCGGATCTACCGGCCACGGTCCCGGCGGACTTGGCGGATGCGGATTTGGTCGCCGTACTCGCCGCTGAGGTGGTCCGGTTGCTCACCGGACGCGCGTCCGCCGCGCCGCGCTCACCGGCCCGCATACGGGAGGAAACCCTGTTCACGGGTGGTCGGGATGCCATATCTCTCTCCTACGATCCCGGCTGCGGAGCAGGTGCCGGAGCGGCAGGGGCGACGGGCGCCGCGCCGGCCCCGTTCGCCGGC
>JAFMQT010000252.1 GCA_017354515.1 Nocardia sp.
CCGGTGCGGCGCCTACTCGACGAATCCGCCCAGGCGCAGCTGGTCGTGGTCGGCAGTCACGGTAAGGGCGGGTTTCCGGGGATGACGCTGGGCTCCACGAGCCAGGCGCTGATGCACAGTGTGAGCTGCCCGATCATCATCGCCCGCAAGCGCGAAGGCGCCGAGCGCGCCGAGAGTTAGGCCGCCTCGGAATACTCCGACGGCTGGAAGCGGCGGGTTTTCCAGCGGAACAGCACCGTCGCACCGGGCCAGTTGTTGGTGATACGGCCCGATGCGTTGCGGTACCAGCTGGAGCAGAAATTCCACGGGGTGTCGACCAGGCGTTTCTGCAGCCACTGGTCCCAGGCCTGCTCCACCTCCGGCCGGGCCGTGATCGACTGCCCGCTCTTACCGGTCAGATTCCGCACCACCTGGCGGATATAGCGGGCCTGGGATTCCAGCATGTAGATGATCGAACCGGCACCGACATTGGTGTTCGGGCCGTACATCATGAACAGGTTCGGGAATCCGGGAACCGCCATGCCCAGATAGGCGCGTGCCCCCTCGGGTGCCCACTCATCGGCCAGTTTGCGGCCGCCCAGACCGTAGATATTCATCGGGGCGAGGAATTCGGTGCCCTTGAATCCGGTGCCGTAGATGATGACGTCGACTTCGTGGTCGACGCCGTCGGCGGTGCGGATTCCGGTGGGCGTCACCTCGGCGATTGCGGTGGTTTCGACCTGTACGTTCGGCCTGGTCAGGGTCGGGAAGTAGTCGTTGGAGAACAGTGCGCGTTTACATCCGGCGGCGTAGTCGGGAGTCAATGCGGCCAGCAATTCCGGATCGTCGACCGCCTTGGCGCGGTGATGGTCGGCGATTTTGATGACCGGGCCCTTGATCCACGGAATATCGGTCAATGCCAAGGCCATGACCTCGAAGAACAGCCAGATGGCGAAGCGTTCGGCCCAGCGGGTGGGCGGCAGGTATTTGAACAGGGTGTGGTGTACCGCGGTGTACTCGGTATCGAATTTCGGCAGCACCCAGGCGGCCGAACGCTGGAACAGGGTCAGATGTTCGACCCGCGGCGCGATCGCCGGAATGTACTGGATCGCGCTGGCGCCGGTTCCGATACACGCCACCCGCTTACCGGTCAGATCGATATCGTGATTCCACTGTGCGGAATGGAACGCGGTGCCGGTGAACGAGTCGATACCCGGAATATTCGGCATCGCGGGACGTGAGAGCTGGCCCACGGCGGGGATCAGGATATCGGCGGTGAGGGTTTCACCGTCCGCGGTGCGCACCTTCCAGACGCCGTGGCCGGAGTCGAATTCGGCGTCGGTGACCTCGATTCCGAAGCGGATCTTGTTCGGCAGATCGTGCTGCTCGGCGACCTCGCGCATATAGGCGTGGATATCGGCCTGCTGCGAGAACCGGCGCGGCCAATCCGATTTCGGTGCGTAGGACCACGAATACAGTGGCGAGGGAACATCGCAGGCCGCGCCGGGATAGGTGTTCTCACGCCACACACCACCCAGATCGGCGGCTTTCTCGACGATGGTGAAGGTGTCGATGCCGGCGCGCTGCAATTCCAGCGCCATGCCGAGGCCGGCGAATCCGGCGCCGATGATGAGGACGGACGGCGTGGCAGTCATATCGAAAAGGGTAGAACGCCCGGTGCGCGCTGCCGAGAGATCGGCGGCCATTAGATCAATATTTCCGGCCAAGTCCGGACTGGGCGGAAACATCAGCCGGCAACCTGTCCGGAGCCGATAATCGGCACATCCGGATTCGGATATCGTTCGCGGCAGTCGCGACGTCGTTCAACGGTGAGGAGTACTTGGGGATGTTCGGCACGATGCAGGACGAGCAACTGTCGCTGGCGACGCTGCTGCGCTACGCGTCCACCTTTCACGGCGATGCCACGGTGTCGACCTGGACCGGCGAGGACGTGCGGACCATGACCTATCGGGAGATGGGTCAGCAGGCGGCACGACTGTGCCACGCGCTGCGCGGACTGGGGGTTGAGGTCGGCGACCGGGTCGCCACGTTCATGTGGAACAACAACGAGCATATGGTCGCCTACGCGGCGATTCCGGCCATGGGAGCGGTGCTGCACGCGTTGAATCTGCGCCTGTTCCCCGATCAGGTCACCTTCGTGGCCAATCATGCCGAGGACAAGGTGGTGATCGTCGACGGTTCGCTGCTGGGCATGTTCGGCGGTTATCTGCCGTCGATGAAGACCGTCGAGCATGTGCTGGTGGTCGGCGCCGATCCGGTCGAACTGACCGCGCCCGAGGGTGTGCGGGTGCACTCCTATGCGGAACTGCTTGCCGCGCAACCGGATACCTACGATTACCCGATCCTGGATGAGAACTCCGCCTCCGGTATGTGCTACACCTCCGGCACCACCGGCGATCCCAAGGGCGTGGTCTACTCGCACCGCTCCAACTGGCTGCACGCGATGCAGATCCTGACCAACGCCAGTATGGGGTTCACCTGGAACGATACGGTGCTGGCGATCGTCCCGCTGTTCCACGCCAATTCCTGGGGGCTGCCGTACGCGGCGATGATGTCGGGTGCGAGTGTGCTGATGCCGGACCGGTTCCTGCAGCCGGCCCCGCTACTGGCGATGATGAAGCAGGTGCGTCCCACCTTCGCCGCGGCGGTGCCGACGATCTGGGGCGGTGTGCTGGCACAGCTGGAAGCCCAGCCGCAGGACATCTCCCATCTGCGGGAGGTCGTGGTCGGCGGTTCGGCGCTGCCGCCGTCGATGATGCGGGCGTTCAAGGACAAGCACAACGTGCAGCTGCTGCATGCCTGGGGGATGACCGAAACCTCCCCGCTGGGCAGCATCGCGCAACCGCCGCGTGGCGCCGAGGGCGAACAGGAATGGGAATACCGCTACACCCAGGGCCGGTTCCCGGCCGGCGTGCGGGCCCGGCTGGTCGGCGACGACGGATCGGTACTGCCCAACGACGGGGAGGCGCTCGGCGAGGTCGAGGTGCGTGGACCGTGGATCGCCGGCTCCTACTACGCACCGGACGGAAATCCGGTGGGTGAGGACAAGTTCGACGACGGCTGGCTGCGCACCGGTGATGTCGGCAAGATCAGCCCGGACGGCTATCTGACGCTGGTGGACCGCTCCAAGGATGTGATCAAGTCCGGCGGTGAGTGGATCTCCTCGGTCGATCTGGAGAACGCCATCATGGGTCACCCCGCGGTCGCGGAGGCCTCGGTGATCGGCATTCCGGACGCCAAATGGGACGAACGCCCGCTGGTGGCGGTTGTGCTCAAGGAGGGGGCCGGCGCCGAACCGGCCGAGCTGCGCGAATTCCTGAGCGACAAATTCGCCAAATGGCAGCTGCCCGAGAACTGGACCTTCATCGACGAGGTGCCCAAGACCAGTGTCGGCAAATTCGACAAGAAGCGGCTGCGCGCCCGCTACGCCGACGGCGAGCTGGAGGTGCGGACGTTGTGAGCCTGGCCGCAGGCTGTTGACCTGACGCCAACAACGTATCGTAGGCTGTGCCCGGGTGGCCGGTCGGCGCCCGCTGACGTGCAGGAAGGGCTGGCGATGGCCGAGAACGGTGCTGAGACGACGAATGAGACCCCCGCCTTCGTGGACGCGGTGAACGGCGCGCTGGAATTCACCATCCCGATCGCGCACAAGATGGGTGTCAAGGCGCTGGAGGTCCGCCCGGGCTATGCCGAGACCACCGTGCCGATCGAGGGCAACGGCAATCACTTCGGTGTCATGTACGCCGGTGTGCTGTTCACCGTCGCGGAAATCCTCGGCGGTGCGATCCCGATCGCGACCTTCGACGGCACCAAGTATTTCCCGCTGGTGAAGGATCTGCAGATCTTCTTCCGCAAGCCCGCCAAGACCGATGTGACGGCCAAGGCCTCGCTGTCGGAGGAGGAGATCGCGCGGGTGATCGCCGATGCCGATGCCAACGGTAAGGCCGATTTCACGCTCGCGGCGACGGTCACCGACGCCGACGGGGTGGTGGTGGCCGAAACTCGCGGTCTGTACCAGCTGCGCAGTCACGGCAAGTAGTTCGGGTGCGCCAGGCCGGATACGCGCTACCGGATTCGGTCGACGGACCAGTGGCCTCGGCGCTACGGTGGGCGCGTACCGCCATCCGGCGGTGCCCGCCCGCCGTCCGGACTACGCAGGGGACTCGTTGATATGACCGTGAATCCACTGCGGACCGCCGGGATTCGGATCAGAGCCGAGCTCGACTATCTGCGCCTGTGCGTGGGGAGCGGGGTCGTCGGGCTCGAGTCGCCGTTCACGCTGCTGTCGGTGAGCGAGACGATGGTCCGGCTCGGCGCGTTGCCCGCGCTGCTGCGGCTGGCCGCCGCTCGCTACGGCGAACGGGCCGCCGTGATCGACGAATTGGGGACGCTGAGCTATCGCGAACTCGATGAGCGGTCCAATCGCCTGGCCAATGAATGGCGTAAGCGCGGACTGAGTTCGGGTGAGGGCGTGGCGATTCTGGCCCGCAACCATCGCGGCCTGCTGGACGCGGTCTTCGCCGCCGCCAAGTGCGGCGCGCGAATCATTCTGCTGAACACCGATTTCGGGGGTCCGCAGCTGCGTGCCGTGGCCCGGCGCGAGGGCGCCGATCTGCTGGTATACGACGAGGAATACGAATCCATCCTGGGCGATCTGAGCCCGCGCCGCGGTGCCTACCGGGCCTGGGCCCTCACCCGGGACACCAGCGATCTGGAATCGCTGATCGCCGCGGGATCGCCTGTGCCGCCGCTGTTCTCGCGGAACTCGGCCAAGATCGTCCTACTCACCAGTGGCACCTCCGGAACCCCGAAGGGTGCCAAACGCCCGGAGCCGAAATCGCTGGAACCGCTGGGCGCGATTTTGAGTAAGGTGCCCTTCCGTGCTCGGGAGGTCACCGAATGTCCGGCGCCGCTGTTCCACACCCTCGGTTTCGCGATGTCGATGCTGGCGATCGGATTCGGTTCCACCCTGGTGATCCGCCGCAGATTCGATCCGGAGCGGGTGCTGGCCAGTATGGCCGAACACCGGGCCACGGCCCTGATCGCGGTGCCGGTGATGCTGGCGCGAATCGTCGAGCTGGGTCCGGAGTCTCGGCAGACACGGGATCTGTCGGCACTGCGCATAATCCTGGTCGCCGGATCGCAACTGGGCGCCGATCTGGCTCGCAAGGCCGGTGCGGCCTTCGGCCCGGTGCTCTACAACTTGTACGGATCCACCGAGGTCGCCTACGCCACCGTCGCCACACCGCGGGATCTGGCCGCCGAGCCCGGCTGTGTGGGTTCGCCGGTGGCGGGCGCGGTGGTGCGGATCCTGGACGAGCACGGCAGACAGGTGTCGCCGGGCATCACCGGCCGCATCTTCGTGCGCAATTCCGCCTCCTTCGAGGGCTACACCGGCGGTGGCCGCAAGGAAGTGGTCCGCGGCATGATGTCGACCGGGGATATCGGGCATTTCGATTCGGCCGGAAGGCTTTTCATCGATGGTCGCGATGACGACATGATCGTCTCCGGCGGCGAGAACGTCTTCCCGGGCGAGGTGGAGGAACTGCTGAACGCGCACCCGGGTGTGCGCGAGGCCGCGGTCATCGGGGTTCCGGACGATGAATACGGCGCCCGGCTGGTGGCATTCGTGGTGCGCTCTGGCGGTAGCGCGCCGGATGCGCCCGATCTCGACGGTGAGGACGGTCCGGAGTTCGATCTCCATGTGGCCGGCGAGCCGGCGCCGAGCCCGCCCGGCGAACACGCCGGAGCCCATATCGACAGCGAAGCGCGGCACCTGGATCCACCCGCATCCGATCTGCTGTGTGCGGAAGATCTTCAGGCCCACGTGAAATCGAATCTGGCGCGCTACAAGGTGCCGCGCGAAATCGTCTTCCTGGACGAGTTGCCCCGCAACCCCACCGGTAAGGTACTCAAACGCCAACTGCGCGAATGGTAATCACCGGCGGGGCCGCGAAGCGATGCTGCCCAGCCGCTCAGCAGTTCCGCAATTCAGGGTTCTGGTTGAGCAATTGGGCCCGGGTGGAGATGAAGGTCGAATAGGTCTCACCGCCGACGGCCGCGAGCGGGAAGGCCGCCACCCGGTGGCAATTCTGGAACGCCAATTTCACCCCGAAGTGGCGTTCGAGGCTGCCGCGGATGGAGTCCGAGGCCATGGCGCGCAGCAGTTGACCGCGCGCGGTCTCATCGGGTGGGGCGATCCGGTTGTCGGCGAATTCGTCTGTGCCGGAACGCAGATCGCCGGCCACCCGGCTGACCACCTCGTAGGCGTAGGGCAGTGAGGTGCGCACACATGCGACGAATTCGGCATCGTCGACCGGGCCTTGTTCGGCGCGTTCGAGCAGGTCGGCTGGTACATCCAGGGACATGACGCTCTCCTGTGATCGGATCGGGATCGGATATCGGAGCGGCCGCCGGTTCAGTCTAAACGATAATCGTTGTCAACAAGGCCGGATCGGACGTGAAAGGGCGGACGTAGAGCCGAGGTCGTCGAGGACCATGCCGACGGTGTGACGAATCTGGGGGTTGCGAAAAGGTCACAGCGGAGTAGTGTTTGCATCACGACAGATGCCGAATCGTTACCGAACATCAGGTTTCGCGGGGCTCATTACTGCGAACGCGTGAGTGCTGGGTGGCGACCAGGCATTGCCACAGAGTTGATCGACGCTAGGACGAGCCTTGCCGCAACACCGTGAGTCAGACAGTTCGGTATCCGTGAAGGACCTGCTCGGTGCGGCTGTCACCGGCGTCGCCGTGGCCGAGTGCCGCACCCGGCATCGGGCCCAGGCCCACACCGGCGAACGGGTCCGGCTCGCGGCCGGCGCGGCCGTGGCCATCGGCGCCC
>JAFMQT010000253.1 GCA_017354515.1 Nocardia sp.
CCGGTCGTGTCGATGTGGCGCAACCGTCCCGTGGTGCGCGGCGAGCTGATCCCCTTCCCGGAACCGGTCCAGACGACCGCTCGCGGGGACCGCTTCCGCCGCGCGGACGTCCTCGACTGGCTGGAGCGAACCGGTCGCGGAAATAACGACGACCACCGCCTGGATGCCCCGGGTATCAGCGTTCCCGACGGCGCATCACTCGATGACCTGATCACCCTGCTGTGCCTGCAGGTGTGCAGTGGCCGTGAACTCGCCGGCCTGACGGCGGAACAGCGCAACGAACTCGCGCGGGAAGTCGATCCGTACGACCGCATGCTGGTTGCCGAGATCGAGAGCCTGCCGGCGACATCGGCCGTGCTGTCCTATATCGACGATTTGGTCGAATCCGCGTTCGGCCCGGCGGATGCCTTGGAACGGCTCGAGTCAAGCCGCGCGGGTCGCAGCCTCGAACTGCGGGACCTCACACCAGATGCATTGTCGGTAATGCGGGTAATCGTCCAGACGTGCGTGAACTTTCCCGAACACGCTGCCGCCCAGCTCATTTCGGTCGGCGACGCACCTGATCTCGTCCTCGCGTTGGCGGATGACGAGATTGACCTCTCGGTCGCCGGCACCAGCGCCGAGGCGCGGAAATTGCGCCGGCATGCGGCGATTCGCGGAACCGAGGTGGAGGAGATCGCGGGCGCGCACCGAGTGCTTCTGTTGTCGGTGGTGGGGGAGAGGACCGAACTGGCCCTCGATCGCGTCGATGATGCGCTGGTCGGGTTGGAGCCGGGTGAGGTTTCAGTGGTGATCGGGCCGTCCGCGGCGCTGTGTGACAACCTGCGCGGCGAGCTCGAACATCGACGCGCGGCCACCCTTCGCGTTACGGGCCTGGCTATGGCGTTGCGGCTGCCGCGCGGTTGGTGGCGGGAGGCTCACCGCCAGGCGCTCGGCGTCTGGATCGCCATCGGCGGCGTCGAAATCCTGCAGCCACTGGTTGCCGATCTGGGCGCACCGTCCGCCGCCGACCTCGATCCCTATGCCTTGGCCGCCGATATCGTCGAGGCCCTGGCGCGCACGCGCCGCCGCGAACTCCGCTATGCGCGCGTACACGAGCGTTCGGCGATCCTGGCCGGCCACACCGTTGTCCCGCAAGGCATTTGCGCCGACCGCCTGCGAACCACAGACTCCATGCAGGATATCGACCGGATCCACGCGGCCACGCTGATCACCACTGAGGTGCCCGATCCTCTCGATGTGCTGGTGGCGCCGGCCGCGGGAGCGCTGCGGGTGCACAATCGGTCGCTCGGCCAGCTGGCGGCACAGAAACTGGTTCGCGTCCATCGACGCAGCCGGATCGACCTCGCGTTGGCGTCCGAGGGCTCGACAGTGCGCGTGCTCTCGGCCGATCACAGCACCGACGGAATCACGCTGGACCCCCTGGATGCGGAGAAACACTACGGTCGAGCGATGCGCACCCAACCCGGCGATGTGGTCTTCACCGAGAAGCCGCCGCGGGCCTGGGTCGATGAGATCGGCGGCGCCCTGGTCGCCAGCCCCTCTCGAGTGCTGCGCCGCGACCTCGACCTGGCCATCGGCCCGCGCGCGCTGGCCGCGCTGATCAACCGCCAGCCCGAACACTGCCAGGAATGGCGGCTGTGGAATGTGCCGATGATCGACCGGGACGAGGCGGCATTGCTGGAAGATGTACTGGGCCGCGTATCCGAATACGAACAGCGGCTCCGCAGGCGACTGGATGCCTCGACCGACCTGTGCCGAGCCCTTATCGACGGCATCGCCGCGGGCACGGTAACCCTGCACGCGCCCGAAACGATTTTGTCATGACGAGTGAAAGGAGCCCCCGGGTGCCCCCGAGGAAAAGGCAGTCGACGAAAGATAATTCGGCCCCGTCGACCATGAAGGAGTTGAAGGACACGCTGTGGAAGGCGGCCGATAAACTCCGCGGCTCGCTGTCGGCGAACCAGTACAAGGACGTCATCCTCGGCCTGGTGTTCCTCAAGTATGTCTCGGATGCCTACGACGAACGCCGCGAACAGATCCGCGCTGGCCTCGTCGACGAAGGATGGGACGACGAACAGATCGAACAGGTCATCGACGACCCGGAGGAATACCAGGGCTACGGAGTATTCCTGGTACCCGAGGCCGCCCACTGGCAGTTCCTCGCCGAGAACGCGAAAGGTCTTGTCGACGAGACGGGTTCGCTCGTCAAAACCATCGGCCAGCTGATCGATGAGGCCATGGACGCGGTGATGCACGAGAACGAATCGCTGCGCGGCACCCTTCCGCGGCTCTACAACAAGGACAATATCGATCAGCGCCGCCTCGGTGAGCTGGTCGACCTGTTCAACAGCGCGCGATTCAGCCGTCAGGGCGAGCACAAGGCCCGGGATTTGATGGGCGAGGTGTATGAGTACTTCCTCGGCAATTTCGCTCGCGCGGAAGGGAAACGGGGCGGAGAGTTCTTCACCCCACCCAGTGTGGTGAAGACGATCGTCGAAATGCTGGAACCCACGAAGGGCCGCATCTACGACCCGTGCTGCGGTTCGGGTGGCATGTTCGTGCAGTCCGAGAAGTTCATCTGGGACCACAACGGCGACCCGCACGATATCGCCATCTACGGCCAGGAAGCCATCGAAGAAACCTGGCGCATGGCGAAAATGAACCTCGCCATCCACGGCATCGACAACAAGGGGCTCGGCGCCCGCTGGGGTGACACCTTCGCCCGCGACCAGCACGCCGATGTGCAGATGGATTACGTTATGACGAATCCGCCATTCAATATCAAGCATTGGACGCGGAACACTGACGATCCCCGGTGGGTGTATGGGGTGCCGCCGGCCAACAACGCCAACTATGCGTGGATTCAGCATGTTCTGTACAAGCTGGGGCCGCATGGGCAGGCCGGCGTGGTGATGGCGAACGGGTCGATGTCGTCAAACTCGAACGGGGAGGGCGATATTCGTGCCCGCATCGTAGAAGCGGACCTGGTCTCCTGCATGATCGCCATGCCAACGCAGCTCTTTCGTTCGACCGGGATCCCGGTTTGTATCTGGTTCTTTGCTAAGGACAAGGCGCCCCGGATCGAAGGGGCCGCTGATCGCCGGGGAGAGGTGTTGTTTATCGATGCCCGTGAGCTGGGTTATATGGTCGACCGGGCCGAGCGCGCTCTGAGCACGGACGATATTGCTCGGGTCTCCGATACGTATCACGCTTGGCGGGGGACGGATTCAGCACTGCGGAGGGGGTTGACTTACTCGGATGTCCCTGGATTTTGTAAGTCGGTTGCAACGGAAGAAATCAAGGCGACCGGGTACGCATTGACTCCCGGGCGGTTCGTTGATCCGCCTGATCTCGGCGATGACAAAGAGCCGATCGCTGACAAGGTTGCTCGCTTGAGGATTGAGCTCATTCGAGCGTTAGACGAATCGAGCAAAGTAGAGTACGCGGTTCGCGAACAGTTGGAGCGCCTCGGATGAACGAACAGACCGTGCGGGAGCTTGTCGAATCAGGCCTTTTACGTGTCGAAGACGGGAACCACGGCGAGTACAGGCCTCGGCCAGATGAGTTCGTCGAAGAGGGGGTTTCCTACATACGAGCAGCGGACATGACCTCTGGTGTTATCGACTTCAAGTCCGCTGGAAAGATAAGCCAGGTAGCCAGAGAAAGAATACGTAAAGGCATTGGCAATGCTGGTGACGTTATTCTTTCGCACAAGGGAACTGTAGGTCGTGTTGCGGTTGCGCCACCAAATTCCCCAGAATTCGTATGCTCACCTCAGACAACCTTTTGGCGGTCACTGGACGCTTCGGTCCTCGACCAACAATATTTGATGTACTTCATGTGCTCTGCAAATTTTTTACGTCAACTTGATGTGCTAAAAGGTCAAACAGATATGGCACCGTATGTGAGCCTGACTGACCAACGATCAATAGTCCTTCAGCTGCCACCGATCACGCAGCAGCGGGGGATTGCGGAGGTGTTGGGGGCGCTCGACGACAAGATCGCTGCGAACGGACGTGTTGGCCGTCTCGCGGAAGAATTGGCCGATGCTAAGTTTCGGGAGGCAGTTGAGGGGATTCCTTTTGCTGACAATACATTCGCGGATTTGGCTGATGTAGGAGGAGGCGGTACTCCTAAGACGACGGTTGAAGAGTTCTGGGGTGGGCAGGTTGCGTGGGCAACGCCAACCGATGTCACCGGCCTTGATCTCCCGTATCTTTCGACGACCAGTCGTACGATAACGGAGGATGGTCTTGGTGCGTGCGCATCAGCGCTCTATCCGCCTGGTTCGATCTTGATGACATCTCGAGCGACTATCGGTGCATTTGCGATCGCAGAATTGCCGATGGCTGTCAATCAAGGTTTTATCGTTGTGAATGCATTTAAACCGAACTATCAGTGGTGGCTTTATCACGAGATGCGTTCCCGTATTCCCGAGTTCTTATCGCACGCAAATGGAGCTACATTCTTAGAACTCAGCCGGGGGAGGTTCAAAGTTCTTCCGGTGAGGCTGGCTCACGACGGTGTAATCGCGCGGTTTTCCGCCGAGGTGGACAAGCTGCACAAGCTCGCTGCGCAGGTTCAGTCGGAGTCCAGGACGCTCGCCAAGACCCGAGATGAACTCCTCCCTCTCCTGATGTCCGGAAAGCTCCGCGTCAAAGATGCCGAGCAGGTAGTGGAAGAGATTGCCTGATGGTCGATTACGCCGGTTTCAGCGAGGCTGAGTTGGAGCGGCTGACGCTGGATGAGCTTGCTGAGAACGAGTGGAAACCCCTGTCCGGCAGTGAGATTGCGCCCGGTAAGGAACTGGGGCGCGCGTCCTGGGAAGACATTGTGCTGCCGGGGCGGATGCTGGCGCGCATGCGGGAGCTGAACCCGGCTGTGCCGGCGCAGTATCTGGAGCAGGCTCGGGCGGAGATTCTGGCGCCCACCTCGCAGGATGCGTTGGCCGAGAATAAGCGGCTGCACGAGATCCTGATCGAAGGGTATCGCGGGATCACCTATATCGATCATCAAGGAGTGGAACAGAATCCGACGATCAAGTTGGTCGGGTCGCGGGTCGAGGACAATGAACTGCTGGCCGTCAATCAGGTGACGGTGCGGTCGCGGGAGCATGTGCGGCGCTTCGATGTGGTGCTGTATCTGAACGGGATGCCGGTCGGCATCATCGAATTGAAGAAGGCCGGGTCGGCGCAGGCGGATTTGCCGTCGGCGCATGCCCAGCTCGCGACGTATTTGCGTGAGTTCCCGATGGCGTTCCGTTTCGCGGTGCTCACCGTGATCAGCGACGGCCGCGCCGCCCGCTACGGCACCCCGTTCACATCACTGAACCATTACGCCCCATGGAATGTCGACGAAGACGGTAAGCCCGTCAAGGCCGGCGAGGCGTTCGATGATGACCATGCCGGTTTCGAGCTGGAATTCCTGATCCACGGCGTGCTGCACTCGGAACGTTTCCTGCAGATCCGGCAGAACTTCGTCGCCTTCGACGAGACCGGTACGGGTTTGGTGAAGCGAATCGCCAAGCCGCACCAGTACTTCGCCGTCACGAAGGCCGTCGGCTGCACGGTCGACGCGGTCGAGACCGACGGTAAGGCCGGCGTGGTCTGGCACACTCAAGGTTCCGGCAAGTCGATGGAGATGGAGCTGTATGCCCATCTCGTCAGCAAACAGCCTCGGCTGAAGAATCCGACGCTCGTCGTGGTCACCGATCGCACCGAACTCGATGGGCAGCTCTTCCGGACTTTCGAGAAGTCGAAGCTGTTGGGGGAGACGCCGGCCCAGATCCACACTCGCGCCGAGTTACGGTCGGCACTGAGCGACAAACAGACGGGCGGAATCTACTTCACCACCCTGCAGAAGTTCGGATTGACGAAGGCGGAAAGGGAAGCCGGGCTTGATCATCCGCTGATCAGCGACCGGCCCAACGTGATCGTCATTGTCGACGAGGCGCACCGCAGCCACTACGACGACCTCGACGGCTATGCCCGCCACCTCAGGGACGCGTTACCCAACGCGACGCTGATCGCGTTCACCGGCACCCCGATCTCGTTCGAGGACCGCAACACCCGCAAGATGTTCGGCGACTACATCGACGTCTACGACCTGACTCGTGCAGTGGACGACGGCGCCACCGTCCGCGTGGTCTTCGAACCGCGGCTGCCGGAAGTTCGTGTGGTCGAAGGTGTTTCGGATGCGGATATCGACAATGCTGCCGACGAAGCGGTACTCGGCCTGGATGATGTCGAACGTGCCCGCATCGAACAGTCGGTCACGGTGATCAACGCAATCTATGGTGCGCCGGCCCGCGTCGAGCGCGTCGCCAAGGATATCGTCGACCATTGGCAGAACCGCTCCAAGGCGATGACCGAATTCATCGGTGGGCCGGGTAAGGCGCTGATCGTCGGCGGCACCCGCGAGATTTGCGCGGCCCTGTACGAGGAAATCGTCAAGCTGAAACCGGAATGGGAATCGGATTCCATGACCGACGGCGTCATCAAGGTCGTATACTCGGGTTCGGCGAAAGACCAAGGCGCCGTTGCCAAACACGTTCGGCGCGATAGCGATAACAAGAAGATCCGGGAGCGGCTCAAGAACGCCGATGACCCGCTGCAGCTGGTGATCGTCAAGGACATGCTGCTCACCGGATTCGACGCCCCACCGCTGCACACCCTGTACCTGGACCGCCCGCTCAAGGGCGCGCTGCTGATGCAGACCCTGGCGCGGGTGAACCGGACATTCGAGGGGAAGCAGGACGGTCTGGTCGTCGCGTACGCGCCGCTCGCCGAGAACCTGGAGAAAGCGCTCGCCGAGTACACGATCACCGATCGCGACGAGCG
>JAFMQT010000607.1 GCA_017354515.1 Nocardia sp.
GCTCGGAGGCGTTCCAGACCATCGGCATCAACGCCGCGCGGTAGCGCTCGCCCAGTTCCAGATCGCCGGCGGCGGGACGGTTCTTGAGCAGGGCCTGGAATTCCCAGGTCTTGGCCCAGCGCTTGTAGTAGGCGATATGCGAATCCAGGGTGCGCACCAGCGCCCCGGCCTTACCCTCCGGGCGCAGCGCCGCGTCCACGTCGAAGAACGCGCTCGCCACGGTCATCATCTCCGCGGCCAGGCGGGTCGCGGTGGTGTCGGCGGGTTCGGCGACGAAGACCACGTCCACATCGGATACGTAATTGAGCTCGCGCGCACCGCATTTGCCCATCGCCAGCACCGCCAACCGCACCGGCACCGGGTTGTCCGGGCAGATCCGCGCGATCGCCACCGCCAGCGCGGTGCTGAGCGCGGCATCGGCCAGATCGGTCAGATGCCGGCCCACCTGCTGATACGGCAGTACCGGCTCGTTCTCTACCGTCGCGGCCAGATCGTGGGCGGCCAGCAGCATCAGCTGATCGCGATACCGCTTGCGCAGCACCGCGATCACCTCCGGACCGGACTGTGCCGCGCGGTAGATCAGCGGGCCCGCGTTGGGGCCGGTCTCCGGTTCGGCGCCGATGGTTCCGAGTAGATCGGCGAGCATCTCCTCACGGGTGGGCAGGTCGCGGCGCAGCCACTGCCAGCAGGCCGGATCGGCGATCAGGTGGTCGCCGAAGGTCGTCGAGGAGCCGATCAGCGCGAATAGCCGGCCACGCAGCGGCAGATCGGTGCGCAGCGCCGAATCCAGTACCGCCCAATCGGATCCGAGCGCCTCGCGCAATCGGATCAGGGTCAGCAGGGCGAGATCGGCGTCCGGGGATCGCGACAGCGCCCAGAGCACCGGCGTGCTGTCGACATTGTCCCAGGCGAGTTCACGAAGCGACCCGGCCGCCGTCGGCTCCAGCAGGCCGAGCCGACCGGGACCGGGGACCGCGGAACGTGCTGTGGGAGGCCGGACCATGGTCTCAAATTACCCCGCTGCGGGCCGGGCCCGAAACGCCGCCGTCCGCCGCGGCCGAAAGTCCCGCGCGCCGATCCGATTCCGCCCTCGCGCAGGCGGATCACAGGGTCAGATACTCGCCCAGCTCCCAGCGTGTGACCTGGGAGCGGTAGGTGGCCCATTCGTGGCGCTTGTTGCGCAGGAAGAAGTCGAAGACGTGTTCGCCGAGGGTTTCGGCGACCAGCTCCGAACGCTCCATCGCCTTGAGCGCCTCGTCGAGGGTCGAGGGCAGCGCCCGGAAGCCCATCGCGCGGCGCTCGGCCGTGGTCAGCGACCACACATCGTCCTCGGCCTCCGGCGGCAGGGTGTAGCCCTTCTCGATGCCACGCAGTCCGGCGGCGAGCACCACCGCGAAGGTCAGATACGGGTTGCAGGCCGAATCGGGGCTGCGGATCTCGACCCGCCGCGAGGACTGCTTGTTCGGAGTGTACATCGGAACCCGAACCAGCGCCGAACGATTCGACCGGCCCCAGGACGCGGCCGTGGGCGCCTCGCCCCCCTGGATGAGTCGCTTGTAGGAGTTCACCCACTGGTTGGTGACCGCGCTGATCTCGTTGGCGTGTTCGAGTACCCCGGCGATGAACGCGCGTGCGGTCTCGGACAGGTTGTTCGGATCATCGGCGTCGGCGAAGGCGTTGTGCTCACCCTCGAACAGGCTCATATGCGTGTGCATGGCCGAACCCGGGTGCGTCGAGAACGGTTTGGGCATGAACGAGGCCCGCACCCCCTCGTCGATCGCCACTTCCTTGATCAGATAGCGGAAGGTCATCACGTTGTCGGCCATCGACAGCGCGTCGGCGTAGCGCAGGTCGATCTCCTGCTGACCGGGGGCGCCCTCGTGATGGCTGAACTCGACCGAGATGCCCATCGACTCCAGCGCGTCGATGGCGTGCCGGCGGAAGTTGGGCGCCTCGTTGTGCACGGCCTGATCGAAGAATCCGCCGTTGTCGGCGGGCACCGGGCAGCCGTCGTCGAGTTCGGAACGGATCAGGAAGAATTCGATCTCCGGATGCACATAGCAGCTGAAGCCCTGATCGCCGGCCTTGTTCAACTGCCGGCGCAGCACATGCCGCGGATCGGCCCAGGACGGGGATCCATCGGGCATGGTGATATCGCAGAACATGCGCGCCGAATGCTGATGGCCCTTGCTGGTGGACCAGGGCAGCACCTGGAACGTCGAGGGATCGGGCCGCGCGACCATATCGGCCTCGGAGACGCGCGCGAACCCCTCGATGGCGGAACCGTCGAATCCGATGCCCTCCTCGAAGGCACCCTCGAGTTCGGCGGGGGCGATCGCCACCGACTTCAGATATCCCAGGACGTCGGTGAACCAGAGTCGCACGAAGCGGATATCCCGCTCCTCGAGCGTCCGCAGCACGAATTCCTTCTGGCGATCCATACGCGCGAGCGTAGGCACCCGCCGTTAAATCCGTGTTACATCCACCATCTTTCGGCGAGCCG
>JAFMQT010000254.1 GCA_017354515.1 Nocardia sp.
CTCTACGAACCGGCACCGACATTCGCCGCAGCGCTATCAGGGCTCGATGTCCGCGGCATCGCCAGCGTCGATCCGGCCAGGACGAGGGCGACGACGGCGAGGGCGGCCATCATGGTGATCGCGCCGCCGAGGGTGTGCGAACGGAAGAACAGGGTCGTCAGCACGGCCAGACCGAGAGCGTTACCGACCTGTTCGACGGTCGGCAGTATGCCGGAGGTTTCGGCCATCCGACCCGCGTCCAGACCGGACAGCATCACCGGTTGCAGCTGGACCTGGAACAGGCCGACGCCGAATCCGGCGGCCGCTACCGGACCGGCGGCCAGCAGGGCGTACACGGCTCCCGAGGTCAGCCACAGGTACACCGCGCCCGCCACCATACACCCGCCGTAGAGCGCCATACCGGCGGCGAGAACACGAATCCCCCAGCGCCGCACCAGAATCAGTGACGCGAGGGCGCCACCGCCGGCGCCGAGGGCGAATAGGGTCATCACCATCGCGGTATGCCAGGGCGTGTAACCGAGGACATCCTGCATGGTGATCGAGGCCGCGAACACGAAGGCGGTGAACATCCCGAAGAACGCGCACACCAGCGCCGAGCCGATGCGAAATCCCTTGTCGCGGAAGATGTCCAGTCGTATCAGCGGGGCCCGGCCGCGCCCCGCCCGCCGGAGCTGATGCGCGAGAAACAGAAACGACACCGCGACTCCGGCCAGCAGTAGCAGGACCGGTTGCCGGCACCACCCCCGCTGCTGCACCTGCGCCAGCGCGTAGACGAGCAACAGCAGCCCGGCGCCCGACAGCGCCGCACCGCCGAGGTCGAGCCGGCCATGGGACGGTGGTCTGCCCAGGCGCAGATATCGCCATGCGAGCGCGAAGGCGGCAGCCCCGATGGGCAGATTGATCAGGAACACCGAACGCCACCCCCAGCCGCCGATGTCCAGGGTGATCAGCGCCCCGCCCAGCACCGGGCCGAGCATTCCGGCGAAGCCGGCGACACCGCCGTACAGCGCGAACACCAGGGGGTGACGTTCGCGCGGGAAGCTCGCGATCAGTATCGCGATGGTCTGCGCCGCCATACCCGCACCCGCCGCACCTTGCACGACCCGCGCCACCACCAATTCGCCCGCTCCGGTGGATACTCCGCACCACAGTGAGGCGCCGGTGAACGCCACCACGGAGGTCAGGAACATGACGCGACGTCCAGCCAGCTCACCCAGCCGGGCAGCGATCAGCAAGGTGCAGGCGAAGGCCAGTGAATAGCCCGATATCACCAGCAGTTGCGCCGACCGCGACGCACGCAGGCCGGCCGTCAGGGTGGGCAGTGCGGTGTTGACGATGGTCACATCGATCATCTGCATGAAAACCGCGATCAGGCAGCCCGCGAAAACCAGCCAGGCGGGCAGTTCGGCGGCCACCAGCTCGCGCACAGCCCCCGCCACCCGAGTGGCGAGGGCCTGGTCAGTGTTCTCGGCCATCGGCGTTACTCTCGGCCATCGGCGTATCGGGCATCAGCCGGCCAGCTCCATCACCGCGCGCGGCGCGGAAATCGCCAGTGCCGTCGGGAAACTCGAGCTGACCAGTCGATGTGGCGGCGCGCACTCGAAGTATGCGGTGATCGGTGGCAGCAAACCTCCGATCACCTTGTCCAGCAGCGAGTTCACCTGTGCGAAGCTGGGCCGCAAACGCACCTGCCAGCAGTCGAAAGCCCCCGCGCCGACCTGGATCTCGGCCGGTTCGACCACCTTCGCGATCAGGGGCCAGTGCACCGAGAACGCCAGCCACACATCGATCGATCGCACGGTGTCCTCGGCGAATTCGAGACCACGAAGCAGCGTCAGCCCCGCCGCGATCGGCATGATGTCCGGCGGAAACGGGGTGGGCGGGCCGCCGATCGGCAGGTGGACGGTGTCGACGAAATGCACCTCCTCACTCGAGACCACCGTCCCGCGCGAGCGGGTCTCGGCCCGATAGTCGTGGGCGCGCAAGAACCCATCGGCCCGGCCGAACCGCTGCTCGATCGTCAGTTGCAGATCACGCCCGACGCCGGCGTCGAGAATCGTTCGGTAGCAACCGGCCTCGTGGGTGACCACGCTGCTCATCTCGAAACTCGACGGCAGCCCGGAGATTCCGACGGAGTACCGGCTCTTCTCACCGTCGGGTATCCCGGGATCACGGAACAGATTGTGCACGAAACCTCCTGATCTCAGCGTGATTCCGTGGCCGTATCGAGCATCGACGCGAAAACCGATCGCATGGAGGCGATATACCGCTCCACCGAGTCGTGCGCTACCTCGGTGTCGGGGTAGATCACACTCAGGGTGGTCCCCGAAGGCAGCCGGTTGACCCAGATCAGCACCTCCTCCGACGCCGCGCGGTTGGCGTACACACCGGCGGTGACCTCGTCGAAGAACTCGTGGCCGAGGAAGTCCCGGGCGTCGATGAACGAGATCATCGGCGTCACCCAGCCGGGTTCGGCCTTGATCTCCGAATCGGCGGGCAGTAATTCCAGTACCCGATGAAAGGAGGTGGGCGCCAGGCGAAGTCCGTTCTCGTAGGAGCGCTGCGCCAGGACCAGCGCCCGGCTCAGCGGCGTCGTCGGGCCCAGCGGGAAGGCGACCGGAACCAGGGTCACATACCAGCCGACCGAATTGCCCTCCGCCGCCGAGGTCCGGGTGCTGACCGGCGTCATACCGAAGTAGTAGTCCGAATCGGTGAGCCGGCGCTCGGCCAGCGCCGCAGCTGCGAATACTCCACCGACGAACTCGGCGTCATGGGCCCGGCACACCTGTTCGAAGCGCGAGGCCTGATCGGAGTCCAGCAGTTCGACGGTCCGGTGCGCACTGCGATGGTATCCCTCCGAGCTCTTCCCGAGATCCAGCGGGAAGGCCGGGAGCCGGTTGTCGTTGCCGCGCAACAACTCCAGCCATTTGCGCACGCCGGGCGAGGACAGTGTGAGCTGCGAACTGTAGGCGCGTTCGGTCACGCAGTAGTCCAGATAGCTGGCCACCGGCGGCAGGGAGCCGGTCTCACCGGACAGCTCGGCCGCGTACAGCTGTGCGAAATCCGATGCGGACAGATACTGCCCCAATCCGTCGGTGTGCAGATGGTCGACAGCGAGATACACCGTCGTCGACTCGCCGTGTTCGACCGCGCCGAAGGTGAAGCAATCCCATTGGAACGGACCGGGAGTCGTCTTCTCGACGTGCTGGCGGATCGACGCGGCATCGTCGATCCACCCGTAGTCGACGGGGACGAAATCGACCGCCTCCTCCGGTACCAGATGGCGCCGCACGGCGCCGGAGGAGTCGATATCGAACCAGGTCCGAAAGGTGTCGTGCCGCAGCAGGAAGGTGTTGACGATCGAGGTCATCACCTCGCGTCCGAGATCGCCGACCGGAATCTCCGCGGTGACCAGGCACAGGCCCGAGAAGCGGAATTCGGCGGCCGAATGCCGGTCGGCCAGGCGCAGATACTGCTCCTGCTGGAGCGAGGGCGGTGCCGGATGCGGCGGCGCCGCCTGGGCGCGCGCCACCGATTCCGGTGAGGCGACCCAGGTGATCAGCCGGCCCGGCGCCGGCTCCCACTCGTCGATGAGACCGAAGTCGACCATGATTACCTCGTTTCCACGCGCGGTCGCGCTGACCATCGCGTCATCGGCTGGCACCGGCCATTTCGGCGACCGCCCCCGCGGCCGAGCCGTTCCCGTTCACGGCGGTCCCGGACCCGTTCGTTGCGGCGTCGACGGTCACCGGCACCGGATCGGCGCCGGGCTGCCCGCCGCCGGGTTCGTGCGCCAGGATCAATTCGGCCACCTTGGGACCGGCCTGCTCCAGGCTGAACGAGCGGCCCATCTGCAGCGACATCAGGTCGATGCCGAGCGATTTGGTGACCCGGGCACCGAGTTCGACCGCCATCAGCGAATCCAGGCCCAGTTCCGGCACCGGGATCGTCATATCGATGGACTCCACCGACACCCCCATCACCTCCGCCAGTTCCGCGGCCATCAGACGGGCGATGTGCGGGCCGCGTTTGGCTTCCTCCATCGCGGCCAATTCCTCACGCAACCGGGCCAATTCGGAGGTGTCCTTGGCCGAGGCCCGGGCCAGGGCGATGGTGCGGCCGGTGCGTGCCAGCTGCGGGAAGGTTCCGGTCAGCTTGGCCCAATCGGTGGGGATGACCGCCGCCCGGCTCACCCCCAGGCGCAGCGTCTGTTCCAGATACGCGGTGGCGTCGGCCATATCGATGGGCCCGAATCCGACGAGGTCGAGATACTTCTCCGAGGTCTCGTTCGCGGCCATACCGCCGGCGCCGGACAGGTGGCCCCAGCCCACGCACAGCGCCCGCTCTCCCGCGCGCGCCCACCGCTCGGCCAGCGACTCCACCGCGATATTGGCCGCGCAGTAACTGAACTGGCCGTAGATGCCGTACATGGATCCGCCTGAGGAGCAGAGCACGAACATGTCGAGGGCGATGCCGGCATCGTGTACCGCGCGGTGCACGATCTGCGCACCGTGCACCTTGGGCCGGTACACCCGATCGAGTTGTGCGAGTTCCATTTTGGCGAGGTTGTTGTCGGCGACGGCGCCCGCGGCGTGGAACACTCCGCGCAGCGGGTGTTCGGGGCTGTGGGCTCGCTCCACCACCTCGGAGACGGCCTGCGCGTCGGTCACATCGGCCAGTTCGGACACGATGTCGACGCCGACGGCCTGCCACGCTTCCAGCTGGCGCCGGGCCTCCTCGGTGCTGGCGCCGCTGCGGCCCAGCAGCACCAGCCGCCGCGCGCCGCGCAGCGTCAGCCAACGGCCGATCGCCAGGCCGAAACCGCCGAAGCCGCCGGTGATGAGATAGGTCGCGGCGGGATCGATCTCGATATTCGGCAGATGCGGGCGCACGGACGGCTGCGGGGAATCCATCCGCAGGGCGATGCGGGCCAGTCGCGAGGAACGCAGCGTTTCCTCGAAGGCCTTGCTCACCTCGCCGGTGTCGAACATCTGGTACGGCAGCGGCCGGTAGGTGCCGTCGGTGACCTTCTCGAACACCCGCTGCACCAGATTCGCCAGGCGCTGCGGGCGCACGGCGACCAGCCGGTCCAGATCCATCGAGAAATAGGAGAGGTTCTTGTCGAAATTCGACAGCTCCAGCAGCCCACCGGTGTAGATGTCGGCCTTGCCGACTTCCACGATGCGCCCGAATTCGGCTGCGGCATTGAAGTTCTGGCGCAGGATCTCACCGGGTGCGCTGCTGACGATCACATCGGCGCCGGCGCCGCCGGTGAAGTCGAGAACCTCGTCGACGAAGTTCAGTGAGCGTGAGTTCACGGCGTGATCGGCGCCCATCGCGAGCACATGGGCGCGGCGTTCGGCGGTACTGGCGGTACCGATGATGCGGGCGCCTCGTGCCTTGGCGACCTGAATGGCCGCGGTGCCGACGCCCCCGGCGGCGCCGTGGATCAGCACGGTTTCGCCCGGTTCCAGCCGGGCCAGATCCAGCAGCGCGTATTCGGCGGTTCCGAAGGCGATGATGCTGGTGCAGTGGCCCGGATCGGTGCCGGCGGGTAGCACCACCGCGAGCCCGCGATCGACGACCGCGAAGCGGCGCATCATGCCCTTCTCGGCCACCGCGACCAGATCGCCCGGCGCCACGTCCTCGACGCCCTCGCCGACCCGCACGACGGTCCCGACGCCCTCCATTCCGGGTACGGTGCCGAAATAGGTTGGTGCGAGCTCGCGTTCGCCGAGCAGGCCGATGATTTTCAGCGGATCCTTGTAGTTGAGGCCGATGACGTGCATGCGGACCTCGAGCCGGCCGGGACCGGGTTCGGGCCGCGGGCACTGCCGCCAGGCCAGCGCCGACAGCAGCCGGTTGCGCGGCATATCGAGTTCGAAGTTGGCCTCCGGATCGGTGATCGGGGCCGAGGTGTCCAGCTCCTCTAGCTGATCGGGCAGCGGTTTGGTCACCACCGGCGCCCACCGTCTGCCCTCGCGCAGTACCACTTCGTCGCAGTTGTCGTGGGAGAAGGCGCCCGGCACGGCGAGCTCGTCCAGCAGATCGGCCTGCGCCGTGGCGGGTTCGATATCCACCAGCCGCCAGCGCAACGCGGTTTGCTCGTTGAGCAGGACGCGCCGCGCGCCGGCCAGGGCCGCGTGTGCGGTGTCGGGCAGCGCCGGGGTGTCCGGCAGTGCGAACGCGTTCTCGGTGACGAGGCTGCAATGAATCGCGCCGTCGCCGAAAATTGCTTGCGGAGAGCCATTCTCGGTATGCGGGTTCGCGAAGTCGGCGATCGCCACCGCGAGGCGTTTCAGCGTCCACAGTTCGGTGACGTCGTCGGTAACGGTGCCGGCGACCACGCAGATGTGCAGGCGCTGGGTGTCATCGGCATGCGCGGCCCGAAGATTGTCCAGCAGCGCCGATTCGAGCTCGGCATCATCGGAATCGGCCACCTGCAGCCGCGATCCCGGGATCGCCGCGGCCAGCTCGGCGGCGCGGCCGCCCTCGCCCAGCCCGATCACCAGGGTGCTGACCGAACCCGAGTCGGCCAGGGCGGCCGGATCGATCCGATCGCGCTCCTCCAGCGTCTCCCGGTAGTAGAAGTCCGCCATCCGGTGCAGCGGATCATCGCCCGGTTTCAACGCGCCGATCTGCAGCCCCGACAGGCGCGCGACCAGGTTGTGGTCGGCGTCGAGCAATTCGACATCGGCGCGCAGCCGGGCGTGCGGGGTCCGGCGGGCGACGACGGTGATCGTTTCAGGTAGTTCGGCGAGCAACCGGACGGCGGCGACACCGACCGGAACCATCACGCCTTCGTCGATCCGCTCGTC
>JAFMQT010000046.1 GCA_017354515.1 Nocardia sp.
CACCTGATCGACCGCTCCGGGATGGCGCATTCGATCGGGGCGTTCGGACGGGACGGTATGGCCGAGGTGGCGATCGAGGAATGGCAGCTGGCCAGCCCGATCTACACCCGCCGCATGCGGGCGGCACTGCAGATCCCCGGTGACGGCGTGGTCACCATTTTCAAGGGGCTGCAACTGGATATTGGTGCGCCACCGCAGTTCATGGACTTCCGTTACCGGGTCGACGACGACAACAACGGGGAGTTCTGGCTCGACCACTGCGGTGCGCTGGCCGATGTCGAACCGATGGGCGAGGACTATGTGGTGGCCATGTGCCACGACATCGAGGACCCAACCTTCGACGCGACCGCGCTGGCCACCAATATCCACGCGCAGGTACGCCCGATCCACCGGCCGCCCCGGCAGCCGGCCGACCGGGTCCCGGTGTGCGCGTGGACGGTTCGTATCGATCCGGCCAATACACCGCCGCAGGTACCGGCCAATGCCGGGCGGATGGCCGAATTCGCCGCGGTGGATATCGAATTGGCGCCCATCGTGCCCGGCGGTCCCGGTGCCGACGACTACGCGGGCCCGCTGCTGAGCGATCTGGACTTCACCGCCTTTTCGCGGTCGGCGCTGATCCGGATGGCCGATGAGGTGTGCCTGCAACATCATCTGCTCAATTTGGCATTCGGGATCGCGGTCGCCGACCGGGCCGATGCCGAGCAGGCGGCCGATATCGCCCGCAAACAGTTCACCGGCATCGCCGGGCTCACCTCCGAAAGATTGCGTGCGGCACTGAAACTCGGTGACGGCTTCGCCGATCTGGCGCAGGTGCTGCGGCTGCATCCGGCGTGGAATCCGCTGCCGTACGTCGATATCCGGGTCGAAGCCGACAAGGATTCGCTGCTGCTGACGATCGCACGCGACAGTGCTGCCGTCGCCGACGGCGCGTGGCCCTCGATCGTGGACGCCGACCATCTGGAGCCGCTGGCCGCGCTGGTGCGTGGGGTGAACCCACACTTCGATGTGTGCGCCCGCGATGCCGGCGATTCCGAATTGGTCGTCCAGATCACCAGGGCGGCAACCCCGTTCAAGGAATCCCCGGAGGTTGCCATCACCCGGTTCAGCACCGGGGCCGACTTCCGATTCGGTCCGCGACAGTCACTTCCGCTGACCGTCGTCTAGCCGACATCCATCCCCACCCGCCGTATCCAACGAGGGATAGAGCACTATGCCGAACAATTTCGCCGACCTGTTCGAGCACGCCGTGGACGCCATGCCCGATCGCGTGGCGCTGGTCCAGGGTGAGCGCCGGATCACGTACCGGGAGTTGGAGAATCGCGCGAACCAGCTCGCCCACCACTTCATATCGGTGGGGCTGGGGCCGGGCAGTCATATCGGTTTCCAGATGCACAACAGCATCGAGACCATGGAAACCCTGATCGCCACCTTCAAGATTCGCGCGGTGCCGATCAATATCAACTATCGGTACAACGCCGAGGAACTGCGCTACGTCTACGACAACGCCGATCTGGCCGCGCTGGTGCATCACCGCTGCTATTCCGCGCTCGTCGACGAGGTCGCACCGCGCGTCGAGAGCCTGAAACACACGCTCGCCGTCGAGGACGACCAGGGTGGTGAGCTGCTGCCCACCGATTCGTCCCCGTACGCCGCCGCGTTCGAGAACACCTCCACCGCACGCGATTTCGGCGAGCGCAGCCCCGATGACCTGTTCATGATGTACACCGGCGGCACCACCGGCATGCCGAAGGGCGTGATGTGGCGGCAGGAGGATATGTGGCGAGTGCTCGGCGGTGGCATCGACTTCTATACCAACGTCCCGGTCGCCGACGAATTCGAACAGTCCCGCACCGGCTCGCAGCACGATCCGCTGCGCTGGACGATCCTGCCGCCGCTGATCCACGCCGCCGCCATGATGCCCACGTTCACCGCGTTGTGGTCGGGCCAGACCGTGCTGTTCGAGCCGCGTTTCGACGCGGATCGGGTGTGGCAGGTGGTGGCCCGGCAGCAGGCCCATATCGTCGTGATCACCGGTGATGCGATGGCGCGGCCGCTGCTGGCCTCGTACCGGGCGAATCCGGTGGACGCGAGCACACTGATCACGATCGCCTCCGGTGCGGCCCTGCTGTCGCAGCAGGTGAAGAACAGTCTGCTGGAGCTGTTCCCGAACGCGCTGATCACCGATTCGGTCGGTTCCTCGGAAACCGGATTCGGCGGTATCGGTGTCGCGCACAAGAGCGATGATCCCGGCCGCGGCCCGCGTGTTCAGGTCGGTCGCGGCGCGGTCGTGGTGGATGAGAACGGCACCCCGGTGGCCGCCGGCGCCGAGGGCTGGATGGCCAAGACCGGTTCGGTGCCGTTGGGCTACTACAAGGATCCGGCCAAGTCCGACAAGCTGTTCAAGACCGTGGACGGCACCCGGATGGTGATCACCGACGACCGCGCGCGCGTCGAGGAGGACGGTTCCATCACCCTGATCGGCCGCGGCAATATGGTGATCAACACCGGCGGTGAGAAGGTTTTCGTCGAGGAGGTCGAGGCCGTGGTCAAGGCCCACGACGGCATCTTCGACGCGGTCGTGATCGGGGTACCGCACGAGCGCTGGGGTCATCAGGTCGCCGCGGTGGTGTCGCTAGCTGATTCCGGATCGCAGGTCGCTGCAATGGATTTCGCAGATCTAGAACAGCATGTCCGCAAACATCTGGCCGGCTATAAACTTCCGCGCAGTATCTGGGTGGTCGATACGGTCGAACGAGCCCCCAGCGGCAAACCCGACTACCGGTGGGCCAAAGCCCACGCCGCGGCCCATGATCCCGATTTCACGGTGGGTATTGCGGCTGTGAACTGAGAAGTTGTCAACTGGAGGATGGCAGTGAAGCACACCGTACTCGGTCACGACGTGACCATGCCGGTCGAGATCCGCGATGCCAGCGCGTGTGCGGCAACGGTTCTCGTCGATGCCGAAGCCGCACGCGAGATCTGTGCGCCTACCGGATTGACCCCGGTGGTCCGTTTCGGCCGGGCGGTGTGTGCACTGGTTTTCGTCGACTATATTAACGGTGATCTGGGCCGCTACCATGAATTCGGCCTCACCCTCATGGTGCGGGGCGCTGATGGCAAACCGGGCGTCTACATCCCCTGGCTCCCGGTCGACCAGCCCTTCACCCTCGCCGCAGGCCGCCAGATCTGGGGCTTCCCCAAGGAAATCGCCGATATCCGTATCACCAGGGTCCACCGTGGCACCCGATGCGAGCTACGCCTCGACGACGAACTGGTCATCGCCGTCGAAGTCGGCACCGGCATCCCCTCTCCAGGCGGCCTCGGCGGCGCCTCCATAGCCGCCTATACCCACTTGGACGGAGTTCTACGCCGCACCCCGTGGGTCATGAATCCCTCCGGAGTGCGAATCCGGCCGGGCGGCACGAAAATTGAGCTAGGAGACCATCCCAAGGCTCAGATCTTCCGATCCCTCGGCCTGCCCAGGGGTGCACTGCTCAGCAGCCGAATCGGCCAGCTACGCATGACCTTCGAAGACGCCATAACTATGTGATGCCCGTGGCTACACCTGGAATGGGTCGCCACCCCCGCCCTTCGTAGGGCCGCATCCGGCCGACTGGAGCCGATCGGGTGGCCGCCTTGCCTGCATATACGAGATTACGTATACTTGCGTTAGTGCGAACAGTCAAGTTCCTCGGCGACTCGCTCGCCCGACTGAAAGAGTTGCCAGACAACGGCCGTCGCCAGCTCGGTTTCAATCTCGACCGGGTGCAGCGCGGTGCGGAGCCCGCCGACTTCAAACCGATGACGAGCGTCGGCGCTGGGGTCTATGAGCTGCGAGCACGCGACAATCGCGGTGCTTACCGCGTGTTCTATATAGCGAAGTTGGGCAATGCCGTGTATGTCCTGCATACATTCACCAAGAAGACGCAGCAAACGGCGCAGGGCGATATCAACATCGGCCGAGCGCGGCTCACGGAGGCCATCCGTGACGCCAATACTGGATCCACCGACACGGCAAAGACAACACGAGGACAGCTGTGATGGAAACATTCGAAAGTATTTGGGACGCCATCGAACCGCCGGAACACGCAGAGCACATGAAGGCGCGTGCGGATGTCATGTTCGCTGTGGTGGAACGGATATCAGCTCTCGAGCTGAGTCCGGCAGAGGCAGCCGACCGGCTTGGGGTGAAGCGTAGCCGGATCTACGAACTTCAGGCCGGCAAAGTGAACCTTTTCAGCCTGGATAAGCTCGTCGACTTCGCGGCACGACTGGGCATTCACATACAGGTGATCACCACCGGCGCTGCATGACGATATGAATCGTGTCCTGGGAGCTGTAACCGTCAGCGGCCCTTAAAATCTGGCTTGCGCTTGTCCGCGATGCCGGTTGTGGCGTTCTACCGTGCCGTTGTCAGTCGCTCGACTGCTGTGTCGGGAACGGAGGTTTGGCTGCCGCGGCGTGGCAAGAGAGCGGGTGTGGCGAGGAGGGGGACCCCGGCGGCGGCGATTGCGATTCGGGGGCTGGTGAGGTCGGCCCGTACGCCCCAGAGGGCAGTCGTGACGGCGATGGCAGCACTACCATTGATAGACCACGCGGACAACACCCGGGTCATGCGGTCTGTGTCGACGTGCTGAAGTACTTCAGGGTGATCGCCTGATCATGCCGATCGAGGTTGGTTGCCAGCCCTCAGGTCACGCCCAGTTGCCAAGACCGAACCAGCGATCGAATGATGCTCGTGGGCGGACTATTTCGACGGAAACCATGTGCATGAGACGGTTCAGTATCAACGCGTCGAAGTGATTCGGCGTAGGAGCGATCACCATGCCCACATCAGCTGCGGCTATGTAACACACGGGATCGAGAACAGTATCGTCCGGGAACCATTCCAGCATGTATCCCAGTTTCCGGGCCAGCCTGCACACGCTGGCCCGATCCCAGTCCAGCGCGGTGCTGACGTCCGGATTGATCCAGCCGAGAGCAGTCGGCAGATCCCTCATCGCCTTTCCCTTTCGCGGTCGTCTGTGGCCTAAGCGTGAAGTTTAGGCCCTATAAACATCGCTCGCCGCCAGCTCGCGCGATGTGTTTATGGGGAGTAAACAGAGGGTAGGTGGCGGTACCGGTGCTGTCAAGGGCCACTAAACTCGGGGTCGTGAATACCCCAGATGACTTCGAATCGATCCGTGATGATCCGGATCCGATTCGTCGGGGGCAGCGGGCAGGTGATCTGATCGTCATCTACCAGCAGCGGGCGGCCGAGCTGGCCCGTTTACGGAAGGCCGCCATCGAGGAGGCGCATCATCAGCATGGCAGAAGCTATACCGAGATCGCCGAGTTACTCGGGCTGACCAAAGGTCGGATCTCCCAAATTCGCACCGGCGCACCGCAGCCCGAACGCGCATTCTTCGGGGTTGGTCCCGTCACTGTCGGAATTCCGCGTCGTGCGGGATTCGAGGACGGACGGAAGAGGGAGTATTTCGACGCCAACGACCAGTCGACGCAGGAGCTGCTCGAGCGAATGCTCACACGACTGGCGCTGGTCACCACCCGCCATACCATCGCCCCTGATAGCAATGAGATCCCCCATGGGGACGTGATCATGGTGTGTGGACCGAAATCGGCACCGGTTGCGCGGCGGCTACAGTCCTCCGACGGCGTGCTGGCCTTTGAGAACTTCGACGGGCGATGGACGATCACCGACTCCCGGACCGGGAAACGCCATGATTCTCCATTCCTGCGCGACGATACCGACCGTCGCGACATCGGCTTGATCTCGCGCAGTTTCGTCGACAACCGCGTGATCGTGTATATCGCGGGTATCACCAGCATCGGTTCCACCGGAGTAGCGCACTGGCTCGGTACCAACCTCGCCGGCAGCTACGACCCCAAGTCCGCATTCATGTACGGTCTGGTCGAATGCGAATTCGACAAGGCGTCGACAATCACGGCGAGCCGAATCATCGCTGGGCCATACGATCACGGCAGGTGACGAGTGAGAGTAGACACCGCTCAGCTCGCCGCTCGATCCGATGAGGACCGAGTGATCACGCACTCGCATGGAGTGATCGTGCTGGATGGGGCGAGTACGTTCACCGCGGGCGCGCCCTCAGCACGGCAATTCGTTGATGCCCTGGGTAACGAACTCGCCGCATCTATCGACGCTGAAACTGATCTGCGGGAAGTTCTTTCACATTCGCTCGAGGCGACGAGGAACAACCTGAAGCTGCAGAAGGGGCGTTCACCCTGTAGTACGGTCGCAATAATCCGTGCAGGTGCCAACGCCCTGGATGTCCTGGTTCTCGGTGACTCCACCGTCGTGTTGGGTTACACCAACGGATCTCACGAAATCCTCACTGACAATCGCCTGGAGGCCCTCCAACTGTCGGAATCTGCCCGATACCGAGAACGTCTCGGAGCCGGCGTTGGTTACGACGCGGCGCACGCCGAATTGCTCGGCGAGTTGCAGCATCGTCAACAGAGGCTGCGAAATAGGTTGGGCGGCTATTGGATTGCCGAGGCTGATCCTACAGCTGCTGACCATGCGGCCATGATGACCCGGCCGTTAGGGTCTGTGGTCTGGGCAATCGCGGCCACCGATGGTGCCTTCGATGTGCTCTCGTTCCTCGAAATTCGCTGGGACGATATCGCTTCAGCAGACGATGAAGGGCTGCGCAGACTATTGCTTCGACTCCACAGCTGGGAAGCGGACTCCGATCCACACGGCCAGCTGCTACCGCGTGCGAAACAGCACGACGACAAGACGATTGCTGTGGTGAGACCGTGGTGTTCGGTCTCGAGCTGATCCGGGCAACGGCTGTGGGCTCACCGGGATTGTCGCCATGGGAAAGGAAGCGGGGCGCGATCCTGCGCTAGTCTCGCTGCTCGCCCACCTGGAGACCGACTGCGCCGCCAGGACTATCGAGCACACCTGGCTGCCGACCTGGGCACGGTAGTGGTGCGCCCACGTGGCCTCGAAGGCTGCGCGCCCGGTTTCCGTGGAATCCGTCGCCAGGGGTCAGCGGCCCTTGAACTCCGGCTTGCGCTTCTCGGCGAAGGCGCGGGGGCCTTCCTTGGCGTCCTCGCTGCGGAAGACCGTCAGGCCGAGTTTGGAGTCGATCTTGAAGGCCTCCTCCTCGTGCATACCTTCGGTATCGCGCATGGTCTTCAGAATCGCCTGCACCGCGACCGGGCCGTTGGCGTTGATCTTCTCGGCGATCTCGAGGGCCTTGTCCAGCGCGGTGCCGTCCGGGACCACATGTCCGATCAACCCGATCTCCTTGGCCTCGGCGGCGCTCAGGTGGCGGCCGGTCAGCAGGATTTCGGCGGCCACGGTGTAGGGCACCTGGCGGGGCAGCCGCACCGCCGAGCCGCCCATCGGGAACAGGCTCCAACGCGCTTCGGACACACCGAATTTCGCGCTCTCACCGGCCACCCGGATATCGGTGCCCTGCAGGATCTCGGTGCCGCCCGCGATGGCCGCGCCCTCGACCGCGGCGATCAGCGGTTTGGTGAGCCGGCGGCCTTTGAGCAGACCGGGGATATTGGACGGATCGAAGGCGCCGCCCTCGCTCATATTCTTGGCCGGATCCTGGGTGGTCATCGCCTTCAGGTCGGCGCCCGCACAGAACGCCCCGCCCGCTCCGGTGAGGATGCAGGAGCGGATCTCGGGGTCGTTGTCGACGGTGTCCCAGGCCTGCACCATCAGGTCGAGCATCTGCGCCGACAGCGCGTTGCGCACTGCCGGGCGGTTCAAGGTGACGATCAGGGTCGCGCCCCGCCGCTCGAGCAGCGCGTGCGGTTCGGTGTTGCTACCTGTTTCACTGGCTGTCGTCGTCATCGCCGACCCACTCTCCTCGGGCTATCACTCGGGTTTTGCGGACGAAGTTACCCCGCAACGTTGTACAGAACAATAACGTGTTCTAGTTTGGAACCTGGTGACCGCCGTCACGGGCGGCAAGTTATGGAGATCGCTGATGGAAACTACGACGCACAGCGGCGCCGAACCAGCGTCGCAGGGCGGCGGGACCACGCTGCCGCCGCGCATCACGAAAACGTTGATCGACCGCCTCACCGGAATGATCACCGCTGGTACCGCCGGTGAGAAGCGCGAACCCTACGAGATGATCGAGGTCTACACCGGCGGTGCGGTCGGGCCGCTGCCGCAGTCCTCGCCCGAGGATGTGGCCGCCGCCGCCGACAAGGCCCGCGCTGCCCAGAAGGAGTGGGCGAGCTGGCCGGTCAAGCGCCGGCTGAAGGTGTTCGAGAAGGCCCACGAGCTGATCCTGTCCGAACTGGACACCATCGCCGATCTGATCCAGATCGGCTGCGGGAAGACGCGCCGGATGGCGATCGAGGAATCCTGCGATCCGCCGATGGTGATCAGCCACTACCTCAAACACGCCGAACGCATCCTGAAGCCGATCAAGCGCGGCGGTGCGATGCCGATCATCTCCGGTTCGGTGGAACAGCATCGGCCCAAGGGTGTGGTGGCGGTGATCGCGCCCTGGAACTTCCCGTTCGCGATCTCGATCTCCGATTCGGTTCCGGCGCTGATCGCGGGGAACGGTGTGGTGCTCAAGCCGGACAACAAGACCGCGCTGTGCACGCTTTACGGGGTGGAACTGCTGCACAAGGCCGGATTGCCACGTGATCTGGTGCAGGTGGTGTGCGGTACCGGTCCGGATGTAGGTCCGGCGCTGATCGACAACAGCGATTTCGTCATGTTCACCGGATCCACCGCCACCGGGCGCACGGTCGGCGAGCGCGCGGGCCGCAATCTGATCAGCTGCAGCCTCGAGCTGGGCGGTAAAAATCCGATGATCGTGCTCGAGGACGCCAACCTCGACGAGGTCATTCCCGGCGCGATCTTCGCGGTCTTCGGCAACTCCGGCCAGGCGTGTATGCATATCGAGCGCATCTATGTCCACGACCGCCTGCACGATGAGTTCCTGCGCCGATTCGTCGCCGCCGCAGAGGAATTGGGCGCCAAGGCCGGTGCCGACTACACCGATGAACCGGAGTTCGGCTCGCTGGTGTCGCCGGATCAGCTGAAGCGGGTGGCCGCCCACGTCGACGACGCGGTGGCCAAGGGCGCGGCCGTGATCACCGGCGGTAAGGCGCGTCCGGATATCGGCCCGGCCTTCTACGAGCCGACGGTGCTGACCGGCGTCACTCCCGATATGGAGCACGCGACCGTGGAGACCTTCGGCCCGGTGGTCACCGTGCACCGCTACACCGATGAGAACGAGGCCATCGAACAGGCCAACGCCACCACCTACGGCCTGAACGCCAGCATCTGGACCACCGACTTCGACCGCGGCGCCAAGATCGCCGATCGGCTCGAGGCCGGGAATGTGAATATCAATGACGGGTTCGTGGCGACCTATTCGGCCAAGATGACCCCGTCCGGCGGTGTGAAGCAGTCCGGTGTGGGCACCCGCCACGGCGATGCCGGTCTGCTCAAGTACACCGACACCATCAATATCGGTACCCAGAAGAAGCAGGTGCTGTCGGCCCGCGCGGGGATGCCGTTCGAGAAGCAGCTCAAGAGCACGCTGATCACCCTGCGGTTGACGCGCAAACTGCGTATTCGCTGATCACAACGAGTTCGCGCCCGCCCGGACCGCCGGGCGGGCGCGCACTCGGGTCCTTATGCCGATTCCTCGGCTGTGACTGCTATGCCGATTCCTCGGCGGTGGCCGGTGCCCAGCGCTCGCCGACCTTCGCGATCCGCCAATAGGCTATCGCCACGATCCAGGCCACCACGAACAGTCCGACGATGGCGAATCCGGCCTTGTTCAGGTCGATTCCCGAAACCCACTCTGCGACCGGTCCACCCAGGCCGATATCGTCGTGCAACACCTTGACCAGCTCGATCGTGCCGATGAACAGCGCCACCGCGATCGAGAGCGCGGTAATGGCGAGGTTGTAGAAGATCTTGCGGACCGGATCGGAGAACGCCCAGTCGTAGGCGACGTTCATGAACAGGCCGTCGACCGTGTCCATCAGGCTCATCCCGGCCGCGAACAGCAGCGGCAGCACCACGATCGCGTACCAGGGCAGTCCCGCCGCCGCGCCCGAACCCGCCAGCGCGAGCAGGGCGACCTCGGTCGCGGTATCGAATCCGACACCGAACAGCACCCCGACCGGGTAGACGTGCACGGGCCGGCCCACCATCCGCATCACCGGAGCCAGCAGCCGGGCCAGGAATCCGCGCGAGTCCAGGGCGGCTTCCAATTCGGCGTGGTCGTAGTCGCCCCGGCGGCGGATATCGCGGAAGACCCGCCAGATCCCGATCAGCGCGACTACATTCAGCAGGCCGATCAGATACAGGAACGAACCCGAGGCTACGGTCGATACGGTGCCGAGGGTTTTGCGGGCGGGGGAGTCGTCGTCGACCAGCGTTCCCACCACATGCGCACCCGCGACCACCAGCGCGGCCAGCACGAACACGATCGTCGCGTGCCCCATCGCGAACCAGAAGCCGACCGATTTCGGGCGCTTACCGTCGCTCATCAACTTGCGGGTGGTGTTGTCGATGGCGGCGATATGGTCGGCGTCGAAGGCGTGCCGCAGACCGAAGGTGTAGGCCGTGATGCCCAGCCCGATTCCGAACACCTGGGTCCCGATGCGATAACCGTGCGGTGCGATCGTCCCGAACAGCAGCCCGAACCCGGCGATGTGCATGATCGCGACCACACCGAGCAGCGTGGCCGCCTCCAGCCAGTCCTGCCGACTCCAATCGGTCAGTACGTCTCGGAACAGCCGACGTTGAACTGGCATGTGCCGCAACCCTTCTGGGGAATCCGCGTCCCCGTCCGAACAGAGCGACGAGAGGGGTCTGGCTGACAGCGTGAGCTGAATACAGTGGCGCGACCGCACCGGAATTGCACCGGCTTCCCGTTCTCGTCGCGAGAACTTCCGCGAACTATACCGGGTTGATGTGCACAGGTAGACGCCGCGGCGAGGTCCGCTTCGTCCTTGACTTTCCTGTCAGGAAAGTGGGACTCTTACTTTCCGACTGGGAAAGTGAAGGGCTTTCCGGGATGCCGATCGGAGGTTCGCCATGGATGACATCGCCGCGGATCAGGCTCGGGAGGCGCTCGATGCCGCTGCACGGGCTCGGCGTGCGGTGGCCGCCGAGGTGGGGCTGCCGCGCTGGTACTGGTGGGTTATGGCGGCCGCCTGGCTGGTACTCGGAGTGCTCGGCGGTATCGGGCTGTGGTGGCTGACGACGATCGCGACCCTGCTGTTCGGCATGGCGCATTCGATCTACGCCGCGCGGTTACTCGACGGGCGGCGGCGTACCGACCGGGTGCAGGTCAGCGCGGCGGTCGCCGGGCGGCGCACGTCGTTGGCCGTGGTCGTCATGCTGCTCGCACTCGTCGGCCTCACCGTCGCGGTCGCTTTCGCCGCCCAAGCCGATGGCGCCGAGCACTGTGAGATCTGGGCGGCGGTGGTGGTCGCGGCCATTGTTGGATTCGGCGGCCCCGAGATCCTGCGAGTGCTGCGGGGCTGGTTCCGCGCATGACGACGCCTCGCTTCGACGAGTTGATCCACCCCAGTACCCGCCTGACCCTGATGGCGACCCTCGCGGCCGCCGACTGGGCCGAATTCGCCTATCTGAAAGACCGTCTGGGACTGTCCGATTCGGCGCTGTCGAAACAGCTCGCGACGCTCGAGGAAGCCGGCTACGTCACCACCGAACGCCGACTCGACGGCAGCCGACGCAAGGTCCGAGCGCGGCTGACCCGCACGGGACGTACCGCATTCGACGGACATGTGGCCGCACTACAGGCGATTGTCGCCGGTGCCACCGACAATTCCGCGACGGACCACAGTTGAACGAGGCCGGGGGTGGCGTCTACGGGGCGAGTCGCCGGGATGCTTGCGAACGTTCCGTATCGTCGAGATCTCTTGTCCCGGTCGCGATATCGGCAGCTTCTTCCACATCGAGGTGGAACTCGTGGTCGCAGTGGGGGGCCGGTCCGTCGTGGTGGCTGATCCCGGTGGGGGAGAGGATGTAGTGCCACGCGGTATCGCCGATGTGCACGGTGACGGTTCCCTCGGGGACGAGTTGGGCTACCGCGCGGCCGAGAGGGAGGGCGAACCAGTGCGCGCGTACCGCGTCGCTGCTGCGGCGTTCGCCCAGTAGTGGTGTGCCCCAAATAGATAATGCGTCCAGAACCGCCCGCAGCGAGGATCCCGAGGCGGTCAGCTCGTACACCGCGCTCGCGCGCGGACCGGTCTTGTGGCGGGTCAGGATGCCTTCGTTCTCCAGATCCTTGAGCCGGGAGGCGAGGATATCGGTGCTGATACCGGGCAGATCGGCGAACAGATCACTGTATCGGCGTGGGCCCGAACACAATTCGCGGACGACCAGCAGATTCCAGCGATCCCCGACGACCTCGAGGGCTCGGCTGACCGCGCAGTAGTGGTCGTAGTTCCGGCGTGGCACCCGATCACTGTAGCCGACAACTTGGAATTACCAAGCAAAAACTTGGAAAAACCAAGTAGAGTGTCGGCAACGCACCGTCGGAAGGGGTTGTTCATGCAGGTCAAGCAGTCCAGCAAACTCGCCGGAGTCTCCTATGAGATTCGCGGTCCGGTGGCCGAGCACGCGGCACGGCTGGAGGCCGAGGGTCATCATGTCGTGAAACTCAACACCGGCAATCCGCTGCCGTTCGGTTTCGAGGCGCCCGCGGAGATCCTGCAGGACATCGTGCGCACCCTCCCGGCCTCGAGTGGATACTCGTCCTCGAAAGGTTTGCTGCCGGCTCGGCGGGCGGTCGTGCAGTACTACCAGACCATGGGGTTGGCCGATATCGACGTCGAGGATGTCTTCCTCGGCAACGGCGTCTCCGAGCTGATCATGATGGCGCTCACCGCACTACTGGAGAACGGCGACGAAATCTTGGTCCCCGCACCGGATTTCCCGCTCTGGACCGCGGCGACCACCCTCAACGGCGGTCACCCGGTGCACTACCTGTGCGATGAGGGTTCGGACTGGTACCCGGACCTCGCCGATATCGAATCCAAGATCACCGACCGCACCCGCGCGATCGTGATCATCAACCCGAACAACCCCACCGGCGCCGTCTACCCGCCGGAGGTGCTGCGTCAGATCCTCGAGCTCGCCCGCCGCCACCATCTGGTCGTTCTCGCGGACGAGATCTACGACAAGATCTATTACGACGGCCTGACCCACACCTGTGTCGCCTCGCTGGCCCCCGACCTGCTGTGCCTGACCTTCTCGGGCCTGTCGAAGTCCTACCGCTGCTCGGGACTGCGCTCGGGATGGCTGGTGGTATCCGGGCCGACCGGCGAGGCGGAGAACTACCTCGAAGGTCTCACCATGCTGGCCGGACTGCGGTTGTGCGCGAATGTTCCAGGGCAGCAGGCGATTCAGGCGGCACTCGGCGGATATCAGAGCATCTACGACCTCACCCTCCCGACCGGCCGGCTGGGCGCCCAGCGTGATCGCGCCTGGGAAGCGCTCAACGCCATCCCCGGCATCAGCTGCGTGAAACCCGCCGGCGCCCTCTACGCCTTCCCGCGCATCGATCTGAGCGTGTACGACATTCACGACGACGAACAGCTCGTCCTGGATCTGCTGCTGCAGGAGAAACTGCACATCGTGCAGGGGACCGGCTTCAATTGGCCTCGCCCCGACCACTTTCGGATCGTCACCCTCCCGTACGCCGACGAACTGGAGGCGATCATCGAGCGGATCGGCAGATTCCTGGCGACCTATCGCCAGTGAACAGCCTGAGAACCGCGCGGGAAAGGTCCCCAGTCGGTTGCTGGATGGTTACGGTGGGCACGCACCACCGCCGAGAACGATAGGAGATTCACCTCGTGCCCAACCTCGACCCTCGGATCGACCTCGAACGTGTGGCCGCGACCTCGCTACCGGACGACGGCATGGATGCCCGCCAGGCGTATATGACCGTGCACGACGAACTGATGCTCGACGGCAACGCCCGGATGAACCTCGCGACCTTCGTGACCACCTGGATGGAACCGGAGGCCGAGCGGTTGATGACCGAGGCCTTCGACAAGAATTCCATCGACCACGACGAGTACCCCTCCACCTCGCGCATCGATTCGCGGCTGTCGTGCATGGTGGCGAGCCTGTTCAACGCCCCGGGCATCGATCCGCAGGATCCCGATTCGGCGACCGGGGTCAGCACCATCGGCTCCTCGGAAGCGGTCATGCTCGCCGGTCTGGCACTGAAATGGCGCTGGCGTGCGGCCCGTCGCGCCGCCGATAAGCCGGCCGATCGTCCGGTTCTGGTGCTGGGCAGCAATGTTCAGGTGGTGTGGGAGAAATTCTGCCGCTACTTCGATGTCGAGGCGCGCTATCTGCCGGTCGAACCGGGCCGGTACGTGATCACCCCGCAGCAGATCCGGGACGCTGTGGATGAGAACACCATCGGGGTGGTATCGATTCTGGGCACCACGTTCACCGGCGAATACGAGGACGTCGCCGGCGTGGCGAAGGTACTCGACGAACTCGCCGCCGCCGGCGGGCCCGATATTCCCCTGCACGTGGACGCGGCCTCGGGTGGTTTCGTCGCCCCCTTCCTGGACCCGGATCTGGTGTGGGACTTCAGGTTGGAGCGGGTGCGCTCGATCAACGTCTCCGGGCATAAATACGGTCTGACCTATCCGGGTGTCGGGTTCGCGGTATGGCGCGAGCGCCAGGACCTCCCGGAGGACCTGATCTTCCACGTGAACTACCTCGGCGGCGATATGCCCACCTTCACGCTGAACTTCTCCCGCCCCGGTAGTCAGATCATCGGCCAGTACTACAACTTCCTCCGCCTGGGCACCGAGGGCTATCGCCGAATCATGATGACATTGCGCAAGGAAGCCCTCTGGCTGTCCGAGCAGATCCGTACTCGGCTGCCGGTCTACAAGGTGATCAGCGACGGCAGCGCGCTGCCGGTGCTCGCGCTGGAACTGCCGGAAGGATGCCCGTTCACGGTGTTCGACGTCTCGCACGAGCTGCGTGCGATGGGCTGGCAGGTTCCGGCGTACACCATGCCCGCCGACGCCGAGAATGTCGCGGTGCTGCGGATTGTGTTGCGGCACGGGTTCACCCCCGACCTGACCCGTGCCTTCGCCGACGACCTGATCACCGTCACCGGGCGGTTGGACAAGCACGGCACGGTCGAATCGTCCGCCCAGCATTTCGCCCACTGAACCCGAACGGACACCATTGCCTACCTACACCAAACGCAAGAAGATCAACCTGGGGCTGATCCGGCTGAACCTCGTCAAGCACCGCATCATCCCCCTGGCAGGGTGGCGGGTGACATCCTGGTCGATCCACCTCGGACTGTGGACCTGGAATTCGCGCACCCACAAGCACACTGTGGACGTCCCGTTCGAGGGCGGTGAATACACCTTCTGAACGAGCGTGGGCCCTGTCCGGTTTCGGACAGGGCCCACGAGAAACGTTGTTACGCCTCGCCTTTGGCGTGCAGGGTGTTGTACATCTCGACGCCGCTGGCGACTCCGACCGGGACGCCGAGCGCCATTCCTCCGATCGCGGCTCCCAATCCGGCTCCGGTCCCGGCGCCCACCACACAGCCCAGCGCCGCGAGGACCGGCGACCCGACGATGGTCGGGGCCGCGACCAGACCACCGGTCACCGCGCCCACCGGGCAGCCGATCGCGATACCGATCGCGCCGCCGGCCATACTTCCGATCCCGGTCGCCAGACCGATCTGATTGGCGGCGACGCCGACCGCGTCGTTGAAGTCCTGCTTGGGATCCTTCGTCTTGTCATCGTCGACGCGATGCAGCGGCAGCGCCGGCGCGATGGCGGC